>NZ_JABTYA010000232.1:25809-29185 GCF_013302945.1 Streptomyces sp. 8P21H-1
AGCCTTCTCCGCGCCCCCGGCCCGCCCCGCCCGCGCGCTCGCCACGGCCCTGGCCATCCTGCTCGGCCTCTACATCCTGCCCCTGCTGTTCCGCAGCGCCGTTCTCGGCGAGGCGTACCTCCTGCTCGAGGCGCGGGACAGCATGTCCGCCACCCGCGACGTCAACGGCTTCGAGGAGCTGAAGTTCGCGACGGACCTGGCCGACTCCGTCGAGCTCCTGATGGGCCTGGCCGTGGTGGTGGTGTGGTCGATCTGGTTCCAGCGCGTCCGCCACAACGCTGAGGCGTTCGAGCCGGGACAGCTGCGCTACGCGTCCGCGATGGCGGCCGGGTCCTGGTTCGTCCCGCTCGTCAACCTCATCATGCCCAAGCAGATCAGCAACGACATCTGGACGGCGTCCACCGGCCACCGCGTCGGCGCCGGACGGTGGATCCTGCACCTGTGGTGGTGGAGCTTCGTCGCCTACGCCGTCATGTACGTCAGCGGCTCGTGGAGCAGCTGGTACGACAGCGACGTCGTGGTCGAGGCCACGGACGACATCGTCACCGGGCTGGTCACCAACGTCCTGGGCGTCGTGAGCGCCGTGCTGGCCGTCCTCGTCGTCAAGCGGCTCACCACGGTCCAGCAGGCCCGCATCCAGCAGGCGCGGAACGCCGGTACCGCCTGAGGCGCCTCAGGCGGTACCGGCCCCTTCCCTTCCCTTCTCCCTACCGCCCCAGGAAGACCGGGTTGGTGAACGCCGCCAGCGCTCCCGGCAGCGGCCCCGCCGCCACCTCGTGCCGTACCTCCGCGCGTACGTACGCCGCGTACTGGGCCGTCGTGCGCCACTCCACCGTGCCGGAGCCCGACACCGGCAGGGCGGGGCTCGTGTGCAGGACGCCCTGGTCCGTGACGAGGCGGACCGTGCAGCGCGGCGCCCCCGAGACCTCCAGGCGGACCGTGACCGGGTCGTCGCGGTCCACCTTCAACCGCCCGCCGATTCCCGCGTGTTGGCCCTTCGGACCGGTCGCCGAGAACGACAGCGACACCGCCTTCGACTCGGCCACGTACGAGCGGCCGGCCCGGATGCCCTCCTGGATCGCCTCACGGGTCAGGTCGTCGGCGAGGACGACCGTCTGCGGGGTGCCGACGGGGTCGGGATCGCGGTGGGCATCGCTGCTCCCCATCGCCGGGATCCAGCCCCGGCCCTCCCGCACGGAGGCCACGAGCATGCTGTCCCAGTCGGCGAGCGACACCTCGTCGTCGGGGCCGTACGCGCCGTTCCACACCTCCACCGCGTCCGCCTCGCCGAAGCCGAACTTCCAGTTGCAGCCGATGCAGGTGGCGTGCGGATGGGCGGGGACGACCAGCCCGCCGGCCTCGCGGATGCGGCGCGCGTACTTGCCGAAGCGGTTGTCGCGCGCCCGGTAGCGCCAGTCGATGAACGTGCCCGGGTCGGTGCCGAGCGCGACGACGTGACCGTTCCGCGTCGTCACCTCCTCGCCCAGCAGGATCAGCAGCTCCCCGTCGGGGTGCGGGCCGGCCTGGTCGGCCCAGTGGGCGTGCGAGGAGTGCGTGTTGTGCTCGGACGTGTTGATGAAGTCCAGGCCCGCCGCCCGCGCCAGCGCCGCGATCTCGGCCGGGGTGCGGCGGCCGTCCGAGTACCAGGAGTGCAGGTGGCAGTCGCCCCGGTACCAGGCCCGGCCGCGGCCCCTGGCCCGCGACGGCGGGTACACCGGCTTCACGGTCTCGCCCGGTTCGCCGTACGTCAGCGTGATGGTGACCTCGTACGCGAGCCCCTGCGGAGCCACCGTGTACGGGCCCAGCGCGATGTGCCAGGTGCCCGCGCGGACCGGGCCCGGCAGGTAGCCGGGCGTCGCGTCGTCCGCGCGGAGGAAGAACTCCGTGCGCGCCCCGCCCGACCAGCCGCGGAACCCCTTGCCGCCCAGTTCGATGCCGCGCTGGTCGAAGATCCCGATGTCGAGTGCGTTGCCCACCGTCCCGGCCGGGACGGCGGGCCGCTCGTAGGTGTACGCGACCCTGATCTCCCGCACGCCGGACGGGACTTCGACGGGCAGGTACACGAAGTCGGGCGCGCCGGGGGGCAGGGTGCCGCGTACGGTCCTGGTCTCGGAGGTCCCGGGCGCCTCCGCCGCTTCGGCCGCCCGGTCCGGGAAGCTCACGCTCCCCAGGGTGAGCGCGGCGGCGGCCCCCGTCACGAACAGGGCGCGTCTGCCGATGCCGTGGTCGCTCGCGTGCTGGTCGTCCTCGCACATGCTGCTGCTCCCCAGGTCGTCGTGAGTCACCGGCACCGGCACCGGCACCGGCACCGGTGGCGCGGGTGTGGTGGCCACCAGCCTTGTATTCAGCCGTGAACCACGGTTCAAGGGAAGGGGACCGGCAGCTTTCGGGAACGGAGCACCCGCACGCCCACGACGAATGTGCCGACCGGTCGGTATGGACACGGGAACCCCGCGCCGGTAGAGATGACGCATGCGCATCTCCGTGACGATCTTCCTCACCGATGAGACGATCACTCCGACCCGGCTCGCCCGTGAACTGGAACAACGCGGCTTCGCCGGGCTCTATCTGCCCGAACACACGCACATACCCGCGGAGCGGACCACCCCCTACCCGGCGGGGGGCGACCTGCCGCCGGAGTACGCCCGCACCCTGGACCCCTTCGTCGCCCTCGGCCAGGCGGCGGCCGTCACCGAGGCGCTCGCGCTCGGCACCGGCATCACCCTCGTCACCCAGCACGACCCGATCGACCTCGCCAAGCAGATCGCGACCCTCGACCACCTCTCCGGCGGCCGCTTCACCCTCGGCATCGGTTTCGGCTGGAACGTCGAGGAAGCCGCCGACCACGGCGTGGAGTGGAGCACGCGACGGGAGCTGGGCCGGGACCGGATGGCGTTGATGCGGGCCCTGTGGTCGCCCGAACCGACCGCGTACGAGGGCCGGTTCGACTCCGTACGGGCCAGCCACGCCCACCCCAAGCCCGTGCAGAAGCCGCGCGGGCAGCTCGTCGGGCCGCGCACGCTCATCGGGGGAGCGGCGGGCCCCAAGCTCTTCGCGCACATCGCCGAGTACGCGGACGGCTGGCTGCCGATCGGCGGCAGGGGCCTGACGGAGTCGCTGCCCGTGCTGCGCACCGCATGGGCCGAGGCGGGCCGGGACCCCGGCACCCTCCAGGTCGTGCCGTACGCCGTGCTGCCCGGCGCGGGCAAGCTCGCGCACTACGCGGACCTCGGCATCGAGGAGGTCGTGCTGCAACTGCCGCCGGCGGGGGAGGAGGAGGTGCTGCGCGTACTGGACGAGTACGCGGCGTACCTCTAGAGCGCCCGGCCCCCGCGCGCCCAGCTGCCGTGCGCGCCCGGCCCCCGCGCGCCCAGCT
>NZ_JABTYA010000233.1:0-18438 GCF_013302945.1 Streptomyces sp. 8P21H-1
CCTGCCCCGGCGCCGCCCGGTCCCGCCGGCGCCGCCCTCGGAACCGCCTTCGGAACCGCTCTCGTCCGCGGGAACCCGCGCCGGCAATTCCGGCTGTCCGCCGTCCCCCGTGGCGCGCCTGCGCCGTCCGGTGGGCACGGCCGCCTCGGTCGAGGGTCCGACCTCACTCTCCAGGAAGGCGTCGACGGAAGCGCGCCGGGCCCGTCGCCGTCCGCTCTGCTGGGAGGCCTGCTCGGGCAGTGCGAGCGCGGAACCGGCCTCGCCGGAACCGGAACCCGCACCCGGCCCCGACCCGGTGCCGAAACGCCCACTCGCGTCCACAGCCACAGCCGCAGCCGCAGCCGCAGCCGTGTCCGTGTTCGCGGACATGGACACGGCTACGGACCCGTCCATACCCGCAACGGCGGCGGTCGAGGCCACCGGGACCGACCCGGCCCCGCCCCCGATGGGCACTTCGAGGACGAACGCGCTGCCGCTCATCCCGGGGACCTCGTGCGTCTGCAGCACCCCGCCGTGCGCGCGGACGATCCCGCGCACGATCGGCTCGTGCACCGGGTCCCCCCCGGTGTACGGTCCCCGCACCTCGATCCGTACGCCCTCACCGCGCTGCGCGGCCGCCACGACGACCGTGTTGTCCATGTAGCCGCCGGCCGAGACCGGCGAGTTGCCCGTGGAGTCGACACCGGCGACATCCGCGATCAGGTGCGCCAGCGCGGTCGCGAGCCGCCGCGGGTCGACCTCGGCCTCGATGGGCGGCGCGTGCACGGCGAACTGCACCCGTCCGGGACCGATCAGCTCGACCGCCCCGTCGACACCGGCGGCGACGACCGCGTCCAGCATCACCTTCGTACGGGTGACGCCCTCGGCGCCGGAGTCGAGGCGCTGGTACGCGAGCACGTTGTCGACGAGTGTGGTGATGCGCGAGTAGCCGGCCGACAGGTGGTGCAGTACCTGGTTGGCCTCGGGCCACAACTGCCCGGCGTCGTCCGCGGCGAGGGTCGCGAGTTCGCCGCGCAACTGGTCGAGAGGGCCGCGCAGGGAGCGCCCCAGGACGGCCAGGAGCTGCTCGTGCCGCGCGGACAGAGCCTCGTAACGGTCCTTCTCGCGCTCGGCGAGGGCCGCGTACCGGTCGTCCCCGGCGGCCAGGTCCTCCTCGTGCTGCTCGCGCAGCCCGGCGAGCACCCTGGCGTGCTCCTCGCGGAGCGCGGCCAGTTCCCCGGCGTGCGCCTCGGCGGCCCGCGCGAGTTCCTGCCGGTGCCGCTCGGCCTCGGCGTCCTTCTCCTCGGCGAGCGCGTCGTACGGCCGGCGGTCCGTGAAGGTCATCACGGCGCCTACGAGCTGGTCGCCGTCCCGCACCGGGGCGGTGGTCAGGTCGACCGGCACCTTGTCGCCGCTCTTGGACCACAGCACCTGGCCGCGTACCCGGTGCTTGCGACCGGAGCGCAGGGTGTCGGCGAGCGGGGACTCCTCGTACGGGAAGGGCGAGCCGTCCGCACGCGAGTGCAGCATCAGCGGGTGCAGTTCCTGTCCGCCGAGGTCGCTGGCCCGGAAACCGAGGATCTGGGCGGCGGCGGGATTGACGAGGACGACCCGTCCCTCCGTGTCCGTGCCCACCACCCCCTCGGCGGCGGCCCGCAGGATCATCTCCGTCTGCCGCTGCGAACGCGCGAGCTCCGCCTCGGTGTCGACGGTGCCGGAGAGGTCGCGCACCACGAGCATCAGCAGCTCGTCGCCGGTGTACCCGTTACCGTCGTACGCCTGCTGGGCGTTCTCCAGGTTCGCGCTCGTCACCTCGACGGGGAACTCGCTGCCGTCGGTGCGGCGGGCGACCATCCGGGTCGGCCGGGTGCGGCCGCTCTCGTCGACGGTCTCGGGCCGCCGCATGGTGCCGGGGATGAGCCGGGAGTCGAACTGCGGCAGCAGGTCGAGCAGCCCGCGCCCCACGAGGGCGGTGCCCGGGGCCTCGAAGGCCTCCAGGGCGATGGTGTTGGCGTTGACGACCGTTCCGTTGGCGTTGACCAGCACCAACGCATCGGGAAGCGCGTCGAGTATGGCTGCGAGGCGAGCAGCGCCTCGGGATGGCCTGCTGCTCACGAGACGCTTCCTCCCTGTTACCGCACCTTGCCGACCGCGGTAGCCATCTTGCCAACGGGTCCGCGACGTGTCACGCGAGGGAGTCTACGGGCACTGGTTGCGCTCGCGGCGCCGGATGAGAGGGAGGTCGCACGGAGAGGGGACACGGAGGCCGCGGAGAACGTATGACCGTGTGATGCGCGACCTCGGTCGACCGTGTGACACGCAGCTCCTGCCGGTCGCGCGACACGCGGTCCCGGCCCGTCGCGGCGGGCCTGTCCCCGTACGTGGCTAAGCGCTGAGATCCGGGAGGACGGGCACGAGGGTGTCCCAGCGGGCGATCTCGCACCCGTCACCGCGCCGGTACGTCGCGTCGACGGGGCGGCCGGCCCAGGTGCCCGTGATGTGCGCGGTGGCCGGACCGCCGTACTGCATCGTGCACATCCCGCCCTCCCGCGCCGGCGCGAACGGTCCCGTGCCCCACGAGGTCTTCCGGTCCAGCTGCTCGCAGGCGGCCACGGCGTCGGGGTGGCTGCCGCCGGCCGGGTGGCAGTCGAGCTCGAACGTGCCGTCCCGTCCTTCGCCCGCATCCCTCAGCGTCACGGTGAGGTGGTCGTCGCCCGTACCGCTCACGGGCGGCGGCATGAAGGGGAACGAATCGGCGTACGCGACCGGCGGCACGGCGGACAGGGCGGCGAAGGACGCGGCGGCGGAGGTGGCGACGGCGAGGACGATGCGACGCAGCATGGAGGGCTCCACGGAGTGCGGGCGGATTCGAGCGGAGTCGGGGCACGTGCCTGCCGGGCGTGTGCCGGAGCGCGTGCCCCACCGCTCTAACGCCGTTCGACCCGGGACGTTGCGCCGCGGACGGGCTTTGCCCTCGGGCCGCGCCGCCTAGTACCGTGGGAACCGATTGGTGGCAGCACGCTCGTCTGTGTCATCATCTGCACGCACCGTTCGCGCTCGCGCGGGTGGTTGTGCTGGAGGCGTCGCCTAGTCCGGTCTATGGCGCCGCACTGCTAATGCGGTTTGGGACGCAAATCCCATCGAGGGTTCAAATCCCTCCGCCTCCGCAGAAGATCACGAAGCCCCGGTCCTCACGGCCGGGGCTTCGTCCGTTCCATGATCGTCCCCGCCGCCCCACGACCCCGCGCACAGGGCTGCCGGAAGGCTGTTTTCGCAGGTCAGAGCAGGTCTGCCAAACGGATTTCGCGTCCCGCCGCCATTCATGTAATGTTGTTCCCGCAACGCCGACCAGGCAGAAAAGCCCGGAAGGAAGAGCGAACACAACAGAACACACAGGCACTCGTAGCTTAACGGATAGAGCATCTGACTACGGATCAGAAGGTTGCAGGTTCGAATCCTGCCGAGTGCACAGCAGGTCGAAGGCCCCGGAGAGATCCGGGGCCTTCGACGTTTCAGGGGCGTACAGCAGCGAAGTACAGCAACCGCGTCAACCGGTACCGCCCATCGCGTCCGACAGCTCGCCGATCGCGGCCCGTACCGCTTCCTCGCTCGCCTCGGCGTAGACCTCCATCGTCATGGCGATCTGCGAGTGCCGCAGGATGCGCTGCGTCACCTTCGGGTGCACCTTCAGCGCCACCAGGAGCGAGCTGCACGTGTGCCGGGTGTTCCGGAGCGGGATCACCCGGAGACCGGCGCGACGGGACCGCAGGGCGAACATGCGGGTCAGGTTGCCCGGCTCGATCGGCGTGCCGTACTTCGTGGTGAAGACCAGATCGTGACTGTTCTGCCAGAGCTCCCCGGCAGCCTTCCGGTCCCCGGCCTGCTGGGCGCGGCGCATCCGCAGAGCCTTCAGGCAGAGTGCCGGCAGCGGGAGGAAGTCGTCCGAGTCCTCGGTCTTGGTCTCCCGGTGCAGGATCTGCCGCCCGGCACGCTGGATCTGGTGGTCCACGTACAGCTCACCGGTCTCGAAGTCGATGGACTTCCACGTCAGGCCCAGGACCTCACCGCGGCGCAGGCCGAGGCAGAGCACCAGGACCCAGGCGGCGAAGAGGTGATCGTCCCGCGCGGCGGCATCCGTGAGGAACTGGCCCGCCTCAGCGACCGACCACGGCTTGATCCGACGGCGCCGGGGCTTGGGCACCTTCACCAGTGAAGCGACGTTCTTACTGATCAGTTCCTCGGAGACCGCGTGCGTCAACGCGGCCCGCAGGGCATCGCGTGCAGCCTGGATCACGCGGCGGGACGGGTAGGACTCGCAGCACTCCCCGACCGCACAGCACTTCCGGCGGGAAGGCTCCCGCTTCGCGTCCTTGCCCTGAGAGCAGCACTGGCAGACGGTGGCCAGCTTGGTCAGCCACTCCCGGACGTCCCGGACCGCCAATCGATCCAGCCGCTTCGAGCCGAGGTACGGAGCGATGTAGAGCCGGACGCAACCCTCGTACGAGACGTACGACAAGGGGGCGAGGTTCGGCTTCACGATCGAGGTGAGCCAGTACGCGAGAAACGCCTCCACCGTCGGATGCCGGGTGGCCACGGGCCCCTTCTTGGCTTCCGCGTGGAGGTTGAGCCACTTCTCGTGGACTTCCTCCCGCGTCTTGCCGTAGGCATACTTCCGGGCCCGCTTGCCGTCGGGCTTGGTCACCCAGACGTAGGCCGCGTAGCCGTTCTTGTACGGGTAGATGGAGCCCTCGCCGTTGCCGCGCTTGCCGCTCATGCCGCCTCCTCGACCTGCGAGACGACACGCCCCACGTACTCGTCCACCCACTCCGGAAGGATGCGCCGGTTGCGGCCGACCTTGACCGAGCGGATCTCTCCGGTCAGCACGAGCATCTTGGTCTTGGACAGGCCGAAGTCGAGCATCTCGGCGACTTCCGCCGTCGTGTGCCATTTGCGCTGGATCGTCGTCGTGGTCACTTGGTCGGGTCTCCTTCCGGTCCGGGGGCGGGGCGATGTGAGGTGGCGAACAAGGACTCGGCCGCAGTCAAGCCGGTACCGGCGAAGCGCCAGTGGGAGAGGACGAGGACGGTGTCCGGGTCGGGCAGCGGGTGGCCCGCTTCGGCCGCGCGTTCGCGGGATACGGCTTCGTTGTGGTCGGTGCGTTCCTGGCGCAGGGCCCCGAGGGTGACGGAGTAGGCGCGGGACTTGGTGGAGAAGTGGCCACGGAAGCCGAGCATGTGGGCCCACTTGCGCAGGCGCAGGTCTTCGAGTTCGGGCAGGGCACCGAGGTGCCAGCAGGTGAGGATCATCTGCCGGGCGTGGTCGGTGACCTCGGTGCCGATCAGGTCGGTGATCGGGTTGCGGATGGGGCGGTCCAGGGTGCCGGCGGTTTCGGCGCCCTTGGTGGCGTACTTGGCGATGTACGCGGCCACGGCGCGGCTGGAGAGCTCCGAGGTGCCCGCGAAGTCGGCGGAGCGGATCGGGCGGACGTCGAGCTGCCGGCCGAAGCGGAAGGCGTACGCGTGGCCGTCGAGGACAGGGCCGGGGGTCTCGGCGAGGTGAGCGGCCGAGCGGATCGCGTCGGTGAGGAGTTCGGTCGTGGCCCAGGAGGGGGGAGTGTCCTCAGCACCCTCCGGGCCGTCGAGGCGGATCACGGCATGGAAGTGGACGGCTCCGCGCCGCTGGTACTCGGCGACTTTGGCGTACGAGACCTTGAGGCAGTGGCGCAGCGCGGAGCGGCCGATGCCCGTGCGGGCGGCGAGTTGCTGGCGCAGGTAGGTGGTGAACCGGGCCCAGAGCGCACCGGCGTGCGCGTTCCACAGGACGGCCGCGCGGTAGTCGTACTGGTCCGGGTTCAAGGGCGTGCCGAGGGCGGGATCCCCGTCCGGGTGGGTACGTCCGCAGCGGCAGCGGCCACCCGCGGGCCGGTTGTGGACGGGGCCGAAGGACGGGGCGGTGAAGGTGGCGAAGACGCGGGGGTGTCGGGCGACGGCCGGGCCGATGCCCTTGCCGCCGCTCAGTCCGGCCGTGACGAGGTGGAAGGTGTCTTTGCGGTAGACCTCGGCGCAGGCAGCGCAACGGGTGGCACGGCGGTTGTTGCAGCGGATGAGGAGTTGTCCGGCGGGAAGGGCGCGGTCGATGACCTCTCGGACGATCTCGCCCGTGGCGGCGTGGACGTCGAGCCGGTGGCCCTCCATCCGTACCGGCTGCTCGCAGCCGCCGAGACGCTGGACCTGTCGGGCGTAGGCGCTGAGATCACCGTGCTGGGTGAGGGCTGCGAGCTGGCGGATGGCTCCGGTCGGAGCCGCGGGACGCATGTGCGGTTTCCTCCTTGAGAGGCGGTGGGATTGAGGACCGATCCGGCCCGCACCTCTGTCCAGGGGACTAGACAGCGTGGGTAGGCCGGATCGAGGCGAAGCAGGCAGAGGTCAGCGCTTGGTGAGGAGGGAGCGCGTGACAGCAGCGCAGACAGCCACAGAGGCAGCCGTAATGGCGACGGCGAGGAGCATGGACACCAGGACGGCGCCGACGACCAGGACCACGGCGGTGCCACCACCGAGGAGGGTGAGCGCGGAGCCGGGAGTGAGCTGGACGGCCGGGCGGGATGGTGCCGGGGCGGCGGGGGCCGGCTGCGGAACCTGGGTGGCCGGGGTGATGGTGACCGGCTCCGCGACAGCGGGCGGGGTGACCAGGCCAGTCGGCTGGGGCATGGTCGGGATCTTCGGTCGGAACATGAGCGGATCTCCCTTCCCGGATTACTTGACGACGGAGTCGATGAGGGGGGTCAGCAGGCTGTCGGCGAGGAGGTAGCCGCCGAGGAGCAGCGCGGCGATGAGCCACCAGGGCGGGCGGATGAGCTTGACGCCCAGGACCCCGACGCAGAGCAGGGCCAGCCAGAGCGGAACGTCCATGACGGTGATCTCCTGTCAGGCAGAGCAGCGGTGGGTACGGGCGGCGAGTTCGGCGGCGGCACGGCTGTCGTACTCGGCGGAGAAGTCGCAGCGGGGTGCGGTGCAGGCCGCCAGGTGGCGGTTTTTGCCGCGGTCGAGGTAGGAGGCGACGTTGACGGGGCCGGTGCGGCGGACGTTGCGGAAGCGTCGGTGCATGGTGGTGCTCCTCTCAGAGGTGCGCGGCGACGGACGGGGTCATGGACGGGGGCAGGCCGAGCCGGGCGCGTACGGCGTCGGGGTCGGCGGGGCGGCCGGTGGTCGAGTGGTGTTCGTCGGCCAGGGCCCGGAGGCGTTCGACGAGGGCGGGCGGGAGCGGGACGGCCGGAATGGTTGCGGCAGACGGAGCGGAGACCGGTTCCGCGGTGGGAACGGGATCGGAACCGGAGACGGGGTCGAGGGCGGGGACAGCGGTGGAAGACGGTGCCGGGAGCGCGTCCCGCTCGGATACGTCGACGGGGGCCGAGGCGGGATGGGATTCCGCGTCCTCATCCGTGTCGGTCACCGGCGGGACCGGCGGGATCGGCGGGACCGGCGCTTCCGGGCCGCGCGGTGTGTGGGCCAGCAGCGTCCCGCCGAAGAAAGCGACGGCGGGCCAGCCCGCGACCACGACTCGGAGCCAGGCGGGGACGTGGTCCAGGTCGAGGAGTCCGGCGGTGGTGACGTTCGCACCGAGGGAGGCGGCCAGCGCAACCAGGAACCACAGCCGCGGTCCCCCGGCCGGTACTCCGGCGCGTTGCTGATCACGCATCCGGCGCCAGGCAGCGACCAGCAGCAGGTCGACGCTGACGGGGTAGGCCCATGCCTTCCAGCCGCCTTGCCCGGCCGCTTCGGCCAAGTCGTGCAGGTGCGAGAAGGAGAGGGCCCCCGCGATGACCGCCTGTACGAGCACGGCGTCTACGCGGACCAGGTGGGCACGCATGGGCACGGCGTTCCTTCCGGTTTCGGGCATGGAAGGGGTAGGAGCCTGGCGCGAGACGGTCACGCCGACCGTGGAGGGGGCGGGTGCGGCTACTCGGTCACCGGGCGAGTGGTGGGCGCGGCAGCGGCAGGCGAGGCCAGCGCGGCGGACTCCACGGCGACGACGGGCCGGAAGGAGTCGAGCCGGGGCAGTTCCGGCACCAGGGCCGAGGTGTCGCGGCAGATGGCCGCCGCGGCGTCGAGGGTGAGGTGAGGCGAGCGGACGCGGGACCAGCCGCCGGAGGAGTCGCCGACGACGGCGACGCCAGGCCGTTCGGCGGGGATGGAGGTGGCGGCCAACGCCGCCTCAAGAGAGATGTCGGCCAGCGCCATGTTCGCCGAGGCTTCGTCGTTGACGCGGTGGCAGACCCGCCCGGTCAACTGGGCACGGAGCATGGTGGCGCCCTTACCGAGTTCGGAGCCGAAACGCTGTCCGCAGACCTCCAGGTAGATGCCGGCCGCGCGGCCGAGCTGGGCGAGGCGGATGAGCTTGGTGACCATGGCGTCCCGCCGCTTCTCGTCGTCCTTGTTCGCAGCGAGGAAGAGTTCCGCCACCTCGTCGACGACGAGCACGACCGGCACCGGCCGCACCGCTTCCGGCAGCCCCCACACGTCCGAGGTGAGTACAGCGTCCGGACCGGCCCCGCTGCGCAGCCCGATGAGCCGGAACCGTGCCTCCATCTCCTCCAGCAGCACGTCGAGGAGTTCATCCGCCCGGTCCGGAGTGTCGGCGAGCGCGGACAGCCGGGGTGCGAACGGGGCCAGTTCGACGCCCCATTTGCAGTCGATCCCGACGAGCACGACCGACTGCCGGGCCAGGCCGCACAGCAGGTTGCGCAGGTAGACGGACTTGCCGGACTGCGTGGCGCCGAGGATCAGTTCGTGCGGCACGGTGCGGAAATCCCGCACGTGCCACTGCCCGTCCTCCCGCAGCGCCAGCGGCAGACAGAGCGGACCGACCGCCAACCGCCGCCGGGCGGGACGCACCTCGGCGAGCACGTCCCAGCCGACCAACCGCAGCTCCAGCCGCCCCGGCTTCGTGGGACGAACATGCACGGCGTGAGCACCCCAGGCATGCCGCAGCCGGTCGGCCGAGGCGGTGAAGTCCTCCGGAGCCTGCCCGGCCGCCATGCGCAGCCGCATCACGAGGCCGGACCCGGTCGGCAGCGGGAACGAGTGGCGAGGCGGTACGGGTGCCGCCTCTCGCCCCACCATCCGGGCCGTGGCCCGGCGAATGGCCGAGGCCGGGACCGTCAGGCCGCAGGCGTCCATCGTCGCCCGGTACGAGACGAGCACCCGCAGCACGATCACCGGATACCCGACCAGCCACCAGAACAGGACCGGCACCCGCCGCCGCATCACGAGCAGCGCGATCAGGACCAGCAGAAGTGGTAGCAGCACCCGCACGGCGCCTGTCATGGCGATCAGCCCTTCACCGGTGCCGGAATGTTGACCATGACGGCGTCGGCCCGGTAGGCGATGCCGTGACGAGCGCGCCCGCCGAACTCGCTCTCCCAGGGCCGGGCCACCAGGCCGGACAGGATGACCGGAGCTCCCATCACCAGGCCCTCACCGATGCCCTGTTCGGGCACGGTGACCTTGACCATGTCCGAGCCGCCGGCCGCGATAAACACCAGCTCCAGCGTCATGAGCCGCTGATTGGTCACCGGGTCCACGGCGACCTCACCAGTCTGCCGGTCCCTCACCTTGACCTCGGGCAGCTTGGTGACGAGGAGCGTCGCGGCCGAGGTATCCACGGGGATGACACGCATGTTCTGAACCTCACGGGGTCGGTGGCGCCTGCTAATCGACACCACATCGATTGGATACCCCCCTAGACAACAAGGAGGTGACCCGCCCTATCTGTCTAGGGGGGTTGACGCCAACCGTAACCCGACGCTCCATCAACTGTCTAGGGGGGTATACGAGCCGCGTTCCGAAGCCGCTCGAACGGGCTACGGCAGAACCCAGTGAAGGGCGGTCGCGTCATCGCGCGCCTTGCCCCGCGGCCAGCGCCGACCGTCGAGGTCACCGCCCTCCGCCTCCCGCACACGGCGGATCAACTCACCAGGCCCGGAGGAGTCGAGGACGGTCACCGTCTCCTGCCAGTCAGCCAGTTCGAACCGGTCGACAAGGCGCGTCGCTCCGTCGCTCAGCAGCGACACGGACGCCAACGACTCCAGCGGCACCGTTCCCGTAAAGGCGTGTTCGGCCGCGCGCGGGTCGGGGCCGGCGATCCAGAAACCGCCCGGCCGGTTACGCAGCCCTGTCAGGGCATCGCGGTACTCGGCCAGCGCGGCGGCGTGTTCCGGTGAGCCGGTGGGCAGGTCGTCAACCGGCCCACGGAGCCGCTTGCCGACCTCGTCCAGGCGCCGGTCGGTGATGGCAGTGGCTTTTCCTTCCTCGTCGGTGAGGAGGAGGGTCGAGTCACCGAGTACGAGGTGCTCCAGAGCTCCCGCACCGGTCCGCACCGCGACGACCGTACTGGTCGGGCTGGCCCGATAGGTCAGGTCGCAACTGTCCTCGTGCAGGGACCGGACCACCCGGATCGAGTCGGCGAGGCAATCAGCAAGGGACCAGGCGGGGCGCGTCGTGAGGCTACTCAGCAGCAGCGCGCCCAGCGTCGAGGAGAACCACTCGACGCCGTGCACGCATCCGGTTTCCGCCCCGGCCACGCTTGCACCGTCGAGGAGGACGGCCGCACCGGGAGCGGCGGCCGCGAAGTCCTCGTTCCCCTGTGCAGGGTCGGCAGGCAGCGAGCCGAGGGCGACGTTCACGCCGCTGCTTCCTCGTCGTGCAGGTAGAGGGGGCAGAGCAGTTCGACGGATTGCGGTTCGCCGGTGTCGGGGTCGTAGTCGACGCTCACCAGTGTGGAGAAGTGACGTTCCCCCACCTGTCCCCAGAGCGCGTTGAGGTCGGAAGCGAGCAGGTGCACGACGCCGAGGGAGCCCGCGGTGTGGATTCCGGCGATGGCGAGCACCGATCCGTTGCCGTCCGGGCGGGGCAGCCGGCCGAGGTAGCCGACATCGTGCGGGCGGTGCGGTTCGGTATCCGCTCCCGCCCGGTGCGCCGTGCCGGTGCGCCGGTCCACCAAGGCCCAGGGCTCACCCTCCGGGTGTTCCCAGCCGAGGACCGGATCCTGGGCGTACAGGTCGCTCATGGCCTGGGACATACCCGGCCCGCAGACGACGACCAGGCCGTTACGGTTGAGGTCGACTTCCCCGCTCACGAGTACGTGACCGGAGCTGACATCGAGCCCGTACGACTTCGCCAGCTCTTCCAGACGCTTACCAGAGTTCACGTCGTCCATGGCGACGACCGGGCGCTTCTTCGTGTCGTCCCACCGCAGCGGCGTCACGATGGTGACGGCGCCCGCACCCAGGAAGGCACCTTCAGGCGCCGGTCCGGTGTGCCGGATCTGGTGAATACGCCCGCGGCTCAGGCCGGCCTTTGTCGCGATCTGCGCGTACGACAGCCCTTGGGCATGCAGGTCCTGCACCACCCGCCGACGCAGGCGGGCCAGTTCGGTCACTTCCTGCTGCGCGTCGGCCAACCGGGTCGTGACCTCACGCAGAAGCAGGTACGGATCATCGATCGCCATGATCCGCTGCAACTCGTCCGACATGACCTCACCTCCCACGGCTACCCAGGAGTCTAGGGCTCTAGACGGTATGGGCGGGAGGCGCCTCCCCGTATGAACGCCGATCACATAGAACCGGGACCGCCGCCGAGGCACACCCCGAGGACTCACCCGTCACCGTCCGTGCGACAACCGCGGGTCGGCGTCGAGCGGAGCGCGATCACGCGTCCTCCTGGACCAGGTCGGCCCACACGGAACGCCCCTCGGGCCAGTCCTTCACGCCCCAGTCCTTGGCGCAGGCCGCGATCAGTACCAGGCCCCGGCCGCCCTCCTCCTGATGCGTCACGTCGCACAGGCGCGGCCTGCACTTGCCGCCCTGGTCGACCACCTTGATACGCACGAAGTCGTCACCGAAGCAGATGACCACCAGGAACCAGCCGCCGGCCGCACCACTCAGCGAATGCCGAACAGCATTGGTCGCCAACTCGCTCACGATCAAGACGGCATCGTCCGCGCAACTCCGTTCGCCGACCAGGGATGCCACGAAGTGACGGGCATGGGCCACCTCCTCGGCATGACCGGGAAAGGCACGGCACCACTTGGGATGCATGGGGAACCACCTCTGCACGTCTAGGGGGCTAGACAACGTGACGGCAGGATATTCCCAGACGCGACTCACAGCCTAGGCATCACTAGGAATTATTCCTCTAAGGAGTGACGACGTCTCCCAAGTCGCGGAACTCCTTCATCACCCGCAACAGCAACTCCCGCACCTCACCACCGAAGACCGCGGCGTGCTCGAAGCGAGCGAACGTCTCCTCGTACGCGGCCAGCTCGGCGGAGTCGACCGACACCCGCTCGTCGTCGAACGTCTCGACCACGACCGCCCGCTGATCGCACAGCGTGAACCCATGCCGAGGCAGCACCGGCACCGGCCGACGCCAGGGGATGACCCCGAGCCGTACCGTGCTTAGACTCTCGACAGCCAGCAGCCGGTCGAACTGGGCGAGCATCAACGCCGGAGTCCCCGGCCAGGTCCGCAACACGGCTTCCGTCAGCACGAACACGGACTCCCGCCCCGGCTCGTACAACACGCTCTGCCGCTCCACACGAGCAGCGACAGCCCGACCGACCGTCTCAGGTGTCGAGTTCGGCGCACTCTCGAAGACGTGCCGGGCGTACTCCGCACTCTGCAACATGGCCGGCAGAACAACGCACTGGAACGACTGCACCAGCCGAGCGGACCGCACGGCGTCGTCCAGGACCATTCCCGCGGGAGCCTCACCGTCAGACGCCGGACCAGAGTCCGCAGCAGCCTCCACAGCGGCCAGAAGCTCACGCACCTCATGAGTGGTCGAGTCATTGAGGCCGAGGGCACGCGACAGCCGGTCGAGCACATCGAGGCTCGGCACCATGCGCCCGGTCTCGACCTTGGACACAGTCGGCTGGCCTACACCCGCCCGCTGCGCCAACACGGCACCCGTCAGACCGGCTTCAGCCCGCAGTCCCCGAAGACGCGCCCCAAGCGCCCTCATCCGCTCCCGCCGCTCACTCCCCATACCCAGGGTTCTACACCACGGGGCAGCAGGGACCGGGCGCCCGAACCGGAGTGATCACCAACGGTCCCGATGTCTAGTCCCAGTTGATGCCTGACGTTCTGGTCCCAGGTGATGCTTGACGGTGGGCCTAGACAACATCGGAACCTTCACGGGGTTTGTTGGCCTTCACGTTGCGGACCGGGACGTCGGTGGTGCGCCGGACGAGGCGGACTTGGCCGTCCAGTTCGACGATGATCGTCGAGTCCGACACCTGCACGGTCACCGTCTGGCCCGCGTAGGGGCGGCCGAGGGAGACGACCTGGCGGCAGACCATGACCGTGCCCACCGCGCTGACCCGCCGCTGCACCCGCACCGGCTCGACGCTCGGACGCGGCGGCGGACCGGCCGGCCGCAGGCCCCGCAGCCTGCGGACTTCCTCACCGGTCAGCGGGTTGGTCCGCACCCGCAGCAGCTCTCGTGAGACCGGGTCGAAGAACGACAGTGTCTCGCCGTCGATGCGGATGCCCACCTGGCGGCCGCCGAGAATCTCCGCCGCCAGGACCTGGTGCCCGCCCAGACCGACCAGGCCGCTGTTGTTCACCACCCGGTCCACCTCGAACGCCGCCCCGTCACCGCCCGGCAGCGGGGCCGGCCCCGCCGGACGTCCGCCCCGGGCCGCCAGCCGCCCCAGATCCGCCACCGACAGATGTGACCGCACCGTCTTGATCCGCGTCCCGGCGATCAGCAGATGGATCACCGAGGTGTCCGCCCAGAACGTCACCGTCAGCCCTGAGCGGGCCGGCCCCAGCCAGAACTGCTTGCCCGCGACCTGCAGATTCCCACTCGCCGGCACCACCCGCTCGAACTCCACCGGGGCGCCGGGCTCCACCGGCACCGCTGCCGGGACCACCCCAGGCAGGGCAGCAGGAACCTCGCAGACTTCGGTCGCAGCCGGCTCCGGATCCTTTGGAGGTGTCCGCTGCGGCGGCACCAGCGCAAGCATCCCGGGCACCCGCAGGCCCAGCACGTCCCGCTCCTGCTCGGGCACCGGGGTGAACCGGCCGGCGGGAGACTGCATGTCCAGCGCCTGATGCGGCCGCATGCAGTTGTATTCCTGCACCCAGCGATCCAGTGCCGCCTGGGCCGCTTCGAGGCTCTCGAAGGCGCCGCAGTCGTCGAGGAGCTCACGCCGCAGTGTCTGATGGAACCGCTCGACCTTGCCCGTCGTGGTCGGCGATGCAGGCTGGGTGAGCCGGTGGGCGATCCCGTTCTCCCGGCAGATCCGGTCGAACAACACCTCACCGCCCTGCCCGAACCGGTCGGTGAACAGCTTGCCGTTGTCCGTCAGCACCTCCTGCGGCACCCCGAACCTCTGCAAGGCCCCGGCGAACGCCGCACACACCGCCCGCCCCGTCGCCCGCTCCACCACCTGCGCGATCACGCAGTACCGGGAATGATCGTCCACCCCGGTCACCACCTTGGCTTCGGTCAGCTCACCCGTCACCGCATCGACCAGCATCACCCCGCCGACGATGTCCATCTGCCACAACTGCATCGGACGGTCCCGCTGCCAGCGCTTGTAATCCGACCTCTTCCGGCGCCGCACCCCCGGCTCCACCAGCCCATGCCGGACCAGAATCCGATACACAGTCATCCGCGACGGCACCGGCGTGACGGTCCCGGACCGCTCCAGCACGAACGCAACCCGCCGCGGACCCCACCTCGGGTGCTTGCGCCGCAGCTCACACACCGCCGCCTCCACCTCGGCGGAAGCCTGATGCGGACACGACGCCGGCCTACGCGACCGATCCGCCAGCCCGGCCAGACCCGAGGCGGCATACCGCGACTTCCACCCACTGACCGTCTGCCGCGACACCCCCAACGACGCGGCGACCTCCGTCACCGTCGCACCCGCCAGCACCGCAAGCACAGCCCGATACCGCTGCTCGACAACCGACAACTCCACCAGAGCCAATCCCGGCCTCCCGCCACACGCCGCAACGACGTGCACAGAAAAACCGATCACGGCCACCGTCAACCATCAGCTGGGATCGAAGTGTCAAGCATCTCCCGGGACCGGACAAACCAACGGTCCCGAGCATGATTCAAACTTTCTCTACTGGTTCAAGGCGGCTCGCTCCGCTCCCCGCGCGCGGCCCGGCCCCCGGCCGGGCCTGCGCTCCTGTCTCCGCCCCGCTCCAGCCCGGCCGCCGCCCGTGCCGCGCACAGATGGGCGAGCCGAGAACCGTGAGTCGATCCCCGCACGAAGCGGCCACGGTCAAGATGATGCCTCCGGCGGGGGATCGGCCGGCACCGGGATGGAGGGGGCGCCGTTGCCGACCGCGGGCACGTTGTGGTGTGCGTGGGGGAGCTCCCATCCCGTCCGCCGCCGACCCAGGCAGAGCCGAGCAGTCGCGGCCCAGGGCGTCAAGGTCGTTCGTACAGTGGCGCGCTCCACCTTGACGCCCTGAACCACGCCCGCTCCACGGTGTGTGGGTCGACGGCGGACGGGATGGGAGCTGGGGTGGGTGGTGGTTGAGGTGAGCAGCAAGGCAGCCTGGAAGCTGATTCCCACAGCAGTAACCAGGGATACATGATCACCAGTCGGTGTGCTGATTTGTTGATTTGGTCGACGCCATCGCGCCGCAGTCGAATAGTGAACGACCAATTTCCGTCAATAAAATATTAGGAACGGCCAAGCGTGATCCGTTGCTGATTATTACTGTGATTGCGGAACTGGGCGGGTGGGGCTGTCGTCTGTGGTGGTGCGCCGCTGCGTGGGCACGGTGTCGTGGGCTTGGGAGGGTTTCGGGTGGCTGAGGAGATCGGAATCGCGGAGGCTGTGGCGCATCTGCGGGCGGAGTTGGTGGCTGCGGCGGCCGGTGGCGGGGCGGGGCCTCGGTTCGAGGTGGGGCCGGTGGAGCTGGAGTTCTCGGTGGAGATGCGCAGGGAGGGCAAGGGCAAGGCGGGGGTGAAGGTGTGGGTGGTGTCGGCGGATGCGGAGGCGTCGGTGTCGAAGGCGTCAGTGCATCGGGTGAAGTTGACTCTGACGCCGAAGGACACGGTGACGAACGGCCCGTATCACGTGAATACCGAACGGCCGGACACGGCGGATGACATGCTCGGGTCTCGCTTCGGCGAGTGACGCAACACGGTATTTCCGCAGTGCGGGTGCACGCACTGGAAACCCCCGCGGTCATTGAGTACGGGTGAAAAAAGGGGAGGGGAAGGCGGTATGGGGTGGAAGGGGCTCGGGTAGTGCTGGTGCGTTCCGGGAACGCCGAGGGTTCGGGGTATGTGCTGGGCGGGCGGCTGGTGCTGACCGCGGCGCACGTGCTCAGGGACGGCGAGCAGGTGTCGGTGCAGCTGCCGGGCCGACCGGGCCGTGTGATGTGCCAAGTGTTGTGGAACCGCTTGGAGGAGGGCCCGCAGGGCTGGGACGCGGCACTGCTGCTGGCCGGGGAAGCCCTCTCGGAGCGGGCGTTGCCTGCGGTGCGGTGGGGCCGGCTGGTGACCATGCAGGCGTGTCCGGCGCAGGCGATCGGCTATCCGATCGTGGGGCAGGCCGGTGCGGACGTGGTGACGCGGGTGCAGCGTGAGGGGCGGGTGCTGCCCGAGAGCGGCCGGGAGCGTGACCGGTACATCCTCACCGGGGATGCGGGCGCCGAGACCCGCGCCGATGGGTTATCGCCCTGGAGCGGGATGTCCGGGGCCGCCCTGTGGTGCGGCAGCACACTGGGCATGCCGCCACTTCTGACCGGGGTAGTAGCCGGAGATCCGCCCGGTCTGAACCACACCCGGCTGGAGGCGGTGCCCGCCTACGTGCTGGCCTCCGATCCGGCGTTCCGGTCGATGGTCGAAGAACACACCGGGCGGACAATGCAGCTGGAGCCGGCCGACCTGCAACACGTCACCGACCGCACCGCACACCCCCGCCCGCCCCGCTCACCGGCCGACCTGCTGCGCCCCGAACAAGCCGCCGTCTCCTTCATGGGACGCAAGGAATTACTGGAGGATCTGGCCTACTGGTGCCAGGACCCGGGGCAGGAACAGCCCGGCTCCGGCGGTGACACGATGTCCAGCACCTGGCTGTGGGACAGCAGTCCGGTCAAGGCACGGCTACTGACCGGGGGCGGCGGGGCGGGCAAGACCCGGCTCGCCGCCGAACTGGGCACCCGGATGGCCGTCCGCGGCTGGACCGCGATCCGGCTGACCACCGACACCAGCACGCCTCTGGACACTCTGACCCAGGTACGCAGGCCACTGCTGGTCATCGTCGACTACGCCGAAACCCGCATTCCCCAGCTCCATGCCCTGCTCGATGCCGTCGACCACGACCAGGCCCACACCCCCGTTCGTATCCTGGCCCTGGCCCGCGCTGCGGGCGACTGGTGGACACGGGCCGCCGCTCGCCCCCACAGCCAGGCCCTGGCCACCGCGGCCGTCACACCCGTACCTGCTCTGCACCACACTCCCCACGACCGCACCACCGCCTACCAACAGGCACTGGGCGACCTCGCCACCCGGCTACGCGGCATGGCACCCGGCACCGACTGGACAGCCCTCCTTCCCTCACTCACCCTCCCAGGCGCTCTGCCTGGTTTGGCGCGGCCAGAATTCGACACGCCCTTGTCGGTGCAAATGGCCGCCCTGCTCGCCTTGCTGGACGCCACCGGCCTCCCTCAACCCACCACTCAGCAGGCCGCCACGCTGGAAGGGCGGCTTCTGGGCCATGAAAAAAAGTACTGGGACGAGACTGCCGCCAGTTCCGAGCGGGGCCTGTCCGGGGAGCGCAGCGGCAGTGAGACCCGGGCACTTGCCGTCGCCCTGGCCTGCCTCACCCCTGCCGCCGACCGGGACCACGCACGTATACTCCTGGCCCAGCTGCCCGGCCTGGCCGATGACAGTGCCGCTGCAATCCGGGGCGCACTGGCCACCTGGCTCAGCGACCTCTACCCCACGCCGGCCGGCTCGCTCTGGGGAAGCCTCCAGCCCGACCGCATCGCCGAGTACCACATCGGCACCGAGGCCCGCCGCGAACCCGCTCTCTTCACCCGCATCCTGGCGGCTCTGCCCGAGGAACACGCTACCCAGGCCCTGACCGTCCTGGCGCGCACCGCTCAGCACACCCACCACCACGACACCGTCAGCAGCATCCTCAAAAGCGCCATCACCGCAACTCCGAACCGGCTGGGACCGGCAGTCCTCACCACAGCAACCCTCACGCCCCACCCAGCCCCGCTGATCGCCGCGCTGACGCACCTGACCGACACCACCCACGACATCGATCTCATGTACCAGCTCAGCGACCGGCTACCGCACTTCACCCTTGCCCTCAGCGAATGGGCCGCCGCCCTGAGTACAGCCTTGGTCGAGCACCACGACATACATAAGCCCGACCTCGCCCGCCTCGCTGCAGCGCTGAACAACCAGTCCA
>NZ_JABTYA010000234.1:0-12836 GCF_013302945.1 Streptomyces sp. 8P21H-1
CGGCACCCCGGAGCTCCGCCGCCCCGGCACCCCGGAGGGCTGCCGCCCCGGCTCCCGGGGGACCGCCGCCCCGGATGTCGTCCGCGGGTCCGGTGGGGGCCGTTCGCGCAGTTCCCCGCGCCCCTGAGGGGCGGGTTCGTGCCCCTGTCCTGCACCCGCGGCGTCCCTGAGGGGTGGGGCTGCGCCCCTGCCCTGCACCTGCGGTGTTCCTGAGGGGTGGGGCTGCGCCCCTGCCCTGCACCTGCGGCGTTCCTGAAGGGCGGGGCTGCGCCCCTGCCCCGTGACCGGGCGGTGTCCATAGCAGCTGACACTGCGTAACGCATGTCGGAACACGCCCTGTAGCCTCGTCATCCGCACACCCGTGACCCGAAGGAGCCACCACCGTGAGCCAGCGCACCCTCGTCCTCCTCAAGCCCGACGCGGTCCGTCGCGGCCTGACCGGCGAGATCATCAGCCGTATCGAGCGCAAGGCCGGCTGGCAGATCACCGCGCTGGAGCTGCGCACCCTGGACCAGGACACGCTGGAGCAGCACTACGGCGAGCACAAGGGCAAGCCCTTCTACGAGCCGCTGGTCGAGTTCATGGCCTCCGGTCCGGTCGTGGCGCTGGTCGTCGAGGGAGAGCGCGTCATCGAGGGCGTACGGGCGCTCGCGGGCCCGACCGACCCGATCGCGGCCGCCCCCGGTTCCATCCGCGGTGACTTCGGTGTGATCGTCCGCGAGAACCTGATCCACGCCTCGGACTCCGAGGAGTCCGCCGAGCGCGAGATGAAGATCTTCTTCCCCGGCCTCGCCTGACCGGTCGACCGGCCGACCGGCGTGGCCGCGCGACCCGCCCGCGCGGGTCCCGTGGCCACGCCGCGGTGAAAATCTTCTGAAGCCTTGTCAGACAAGTAGGTGTCCGGCCCAGGGTCCCGCAGAATGGTGGATGTTCACCGGCACACGCGTGCCGATCGGGGGAACGGATTCCCCCGATCGCCCGTCTCCAGGAGCGGGGCCGCGCGTCGTACGGTGACAATGGCGGAGACCCTCGCGCAGTGTTCGTGCAGGCGAGACTACGATGGAGTCTTCACGTCACAGCGCTCACCCTCGCCGTCCTGAAAAGCCATAAAAAGCTCCACTTGGGAAGGCCAGACGAATCCTGATGGGGAACTCAATGTCGTTCATCGGCCGTGACATGGCTGTCGACCTCGGGACCGCCAACACGCTGGTGTACGTCAGGGGTCGCGGGATCGTACTCAACGAACCGTCCGTCGTCGCGATCAACACCAACACCGGTGGCATCCTCGCGGTCGGCGCGGAAGCGAAGAAGATGATCGGACGGACGCCGGGCAACATCGTCGCCGTGCGCCCGCTGAAGGACGGCGTCATCGCCGACTTCGAGATCACCGAGCGCATGCTCCGCTACTTCATCCTGAAGATCCACAAGCGGCGCTACCTCGCCCGTCCCCGCGTCGTCGTCTGCGTGCCCTCCGGCATCACGGGCGTCGAGCGCCGCGCCGTCATCGAGGCGTCGTCCCAGGCCGGCGCCCGCCAGGTGCACATCATCGAGGAGCCCATGGCCGCGGCCATCGGCTCCGGCCTGCCGGTCCACGAGGCCACGGGCAACATGGTGGTGGACATCGGCGGCGGCACCACCGAGGTCGCGGTCATCTCGCTCGGCGGAATCGTCACCGCACAGTCCATCCGCGTGGCCGGCGACGAGCTGGACAACGCGATCATCCAGCACATCAAGAAGGAGTACTCGCTCCTCCTCGGTGAGCGGACGGCCGAGCAGATCAAGATCACGATCGGCTCCGCGTACGACCTCGACACCGACGAGCACACCGAGATCCGCGGCCGGGACCTGGTCTCGGGCCTGCCGAAGACCGTCGTCATCTCGGCGGCCGAGGTCCGCAAGGCGATCGAGGAACCGGTCAACGCGATCGTCGACGCCGTCAAGACCACCCTCGACAAGTGCCCGCCGGAGCTGTCCGGCGACGTCATGGACCGCGGGATCGTCCTGACCGGCGGCGGCGCCCTGCTGCGCGGCCTCGACGAGCGGCTGCGCCGCGAGACGGGCATGCCGATCCACATCGCCGAGGACCCGCTGGACAGTGTGGCGCTCGGCTCCGGCAAGTGCGTCGAGGAGTTCGAGGCGCTCCAGCAGGTGCTGGACGCCCAGCCACGCAGATGACGTAACTCTTCGATTCCGCCGTACGAGATGATCTCCTCTCGTACGGCGGATCGTTGATATCGAGGCATAAGCTCCCCCTACCCCCCGCGGGCCACGCCCTCCGGGCGCTCCGGGGTTCTTCGGGACCCAGGTGGGTGGGTCATACATGAATTCCGACGAGGAAGGCACGGCCGTCGCACGTGAGGGACACACGAGAGAGCCGGCTGCTCCTGGTGCTGCTGATCGCCATCGCGTTCGCCTTGATCACGGTGGACATCCGCGGGGGTGAGGACTCCCCGGTCGACGGCGCCCGTCGCGGTGCCGCCACGGTCTTCGGCCCGATCGAGGACGGGGTGGCCACCGCCGTCGACCCCGTCGGCAACGCGATCCAGGCCGTGCGGGACTCCGGTGACCGCCACGACCGCGTCACCCGACTGGAGCGCGAGAACGCCGAGTTGAAGGCGAAGCTGGGCAGCGACGAGCGCAACCGCAGCCGTGGCGCGCAGCTCGACAAGATGCTCAGGACGGCGGGCGCCGGGCGGTACGGCATCAAGGGCGCCGAAGTCATCGCCATAGGCGCGGCCCAGGGCTTCTCCTGGACCGTCACCATCGACGCCGGCGCGAACGACGGCATCGAACGCGACATGACCGTCCTCAACGGAGACGGACTGGTCGGCCGCGTCACCACCGTGGGACCGAACACCGCCACCGTGCTGCTCGCCAACGACCCCGATTTCACGGTCGGTACGCGCATGGAGTCCACCGACGAACTCGGCTTCGCCTCCGGCCAGGGCGACCGCCCGCTGCGGGTGGAACTGCTCAACGGCAAGGCCAAGATCAAGAAGGGCGACCGGCTGGTCACCTTCGGCTCCCAGGCCGACAAGCCGTTCGTGCCCGGCGTCCCCGTCGGCACGGTCTCCCGCGTCGACCCCTCCGGCGGCGACCTGACCCGCACGATCCACGTCACGCCGTTCGTGTCCTTCTCCAAGCTCGACGTCGTCGGTGTCGTCGTCCAGGCCCCGCGCAAGGACCCGCGCGACCCGGTGCTGCCGCCCGCGCCCAAGCCCACACCCAGGCCGACCGTGACCGTGACGGTCACGCCCTCGGCGGGCGCGCCCGCCGACGGCCTGCAGCAAGAGCAGTAGGAGCTGATCCCCCATGCGCTTCAACCGAATGCTGCTCTCCACGGCCCTGGTGGTCGTCGCCCTGGTGATCCAGGTCAGCGTCCTCGCCCGCCTGCACCTGCCGGGCGCGGTACCGGACCTCCTGCTGCTCACCGTCCTCGGTCTCGCCCTGGTCTACGGCCACGTCGGCGGCGCCCTCGTCGGCTTCGGCGCCGGTCTGCTCGCCGACTTGGCCCCGCCCGCCGACCACGCCGCCGGGCGCTACGCCCTGGTGCTGTGCGTCATCGGCTACCTCGCCGGACTCGCCAAGCCCGACAACGGCCAGCTCAAGTCCGCGACCGGCCCCATGGCCGTGGTGGTGGCCGCCGCGGTCGGCTCCACCCTCCTGTACGCGGGGGTGGGCGCCCTCGTCGGGGACACCGCCGCCCGCCATGTCGGCCTGGGCAACCTGCTGTTCACGGCCGCCCTGTACGACCTGCTGCTCGCCCCGTTCGTGGTCCCCGGGATCATGGCGCTGGCCCGGCGCGCGGAGAACGACCCGCTCGCCGACACCGGCGGCTCCGCGAAGTCGGCCGACGTCGCCCCGGGCCTGCTGTCCTCCGGCACGGGTCTGAGCCTCGGCGGCCGGCGCGGCGGCGGACTGAAGGCGAAGGCCGCCAAGGCCCGGATGGCCCGCGCGGGACGCATCAAGGGGGTCAAGCGGCTGTGACGACCGCGCCCACCACACCGGCCCACCGAACGGGCCGCACGACACCGGCCCACCGAACGAGCCGCACGACACCGGCCCACCGAACGGGCCGCACGACACCGGCCCACCGGACGAGCCGCACCGCGTCGGCCCACCGAACGAGCTGAGGGAGGAGAGCAGTGACCAACATCCCCGAGACCGGCCGGACCCCCCGGGTCCAGATCCGGCTCGTCGTCATCCAGATCCTCGTACTGTCCCTCCTCGGCACCCTCGGCGGACGCCTCTGGTACCTCCAGATCCGCAACGGCGACGAGTACGCCAAGGAGGCCTCCGGCAACCACGTCCAGCAGGTCGTCAGCCCCGCCGTGCGCGGCTCGATCCTGGACGCCCGCGGGGTGCCGATCGCCGACAACGAGACCCGCCTCGTGGTCTCCGCGTCCCGGACCGACCTGATGAAGATGAAGGACGACGGCGACGCCGTCCTCACCAAGCTCGCGGCCGTCCTCGGCATGAAGACCTCGGACGTCCTGGACAAGGTCCGGCTGTGCGACTCCAAGACACCGCAGCCCTGCTGGAACGGCTCGCCCTACCAGCCGATCCCCATCACCGACGAGGCCACGCCCAAGCAGGCCCTGCAGATCCGCGAGCGTGCCGAGGACTTCCCCGGCATTACCGCCGAGCCGCAGGCCGTCCGCCGCTACGCCGCCCCCGGCGGGGCCAACACCGCCCAGGTCCTCGGCTACCTCTCGCCCGTCACCGACGAGGAGATCACCAAGGCCGAGCACACCGACTCGCCGTACCTGCGCTCCGACCAGGTGGGCCGCTCGGGCCTGGAGCGCCAGTACGACAAGGAACTGCGCGGCAAGGCGGGCGTCACCCGCTACGAGGTCGACAACCTCGGCCGCGTCATCGGCCAGGCCGAGAGCGACAAGGCCCAGCCCGGCGCGAACGTCGTCACCAGCATCGACTCCCGCGTCCAGCGCGTCGCCGAGTACGAGCTGAACGAGGCCATGAAGGACGCCCGCAAGGAGCACGACCGGAACACCGGGGTGAACTACAAGGCCGACTCCGGCGCCGTGGTCGTCATGGAGAACGCCACCGGCCGCGTCGTGTCGATGGCCTCCAACCCGTCGTACGACCCGAACGCCTGGGTCGGCGGCATCTCCGGCAAGGACTACACCCGGCTCACCGGCAAGGAGTCCAACTACCCGCTCCTGAACCGCGCGATCCAGGGCCAGTCGGCCCCCGGCTCGGTCTTCAAGGTCATCTCGACGGCCGCCGCCATAAAGGCCGGCTACTCCTTCAACGGGCCCTACCAGTGCGGCGCCTCGTACTCCATCGGCGGCCAGGTCTTCAAGAACTTCGAGTCCAAGGGGTACGGCCCGATCAGCCTCGGCCGCGCCCTGGAGGTCTCCTGCGACACCGTCTTCTACAGCCTCGCCCACGAGCAGTGGAAGAAGGACGGCGGCATCAAGCCGAAGAAGGACGCCAAGGACTGGTTCTACCGGACCGCCCACCAGTTCGGCCTCGGCAAGGAGACCGGCATCGACCTGCCCAACGAGGTCAGCGGCCGCGTCCCCGACCGCCGGTGGAAGCAGGACTACTGGAAGGCCAACAAGGACGCCTGGTGCAAGTACGGCAAGAAGGGCGGCTCGTACGCCCAGCAGATCGCGTACGAGAACTGCCTCGAAGGCAACAGGATGCGCGCCGGTGACTCCGTCAACTACTCGATCGGCCAGGGCGACACCCTCGTCACCCCGATCCAGATGGCGACGATCTACGGGGCCATCGCCAACGGCGGCACGCTCTACGACCCGACCGTCGGCAAGGCGATCATCAGCGCGGACGGCAAGGACGTCCGGGAGATCAAGCCGAAGTCGCACGGGAGGCTGCCGATGTCGAAGCAGACCCGCGACGAGATAGACGGTGCCCTGGAGGGGGTCGCGACCCGCGGATCGGCCGCCTGGAGGTTCGGCGGCTGGCCGCAGGACGAGATCCCGATGCACGCCAAGACGGGTACCGCCGAGGTCTACGGCAAGCAGACCACCTCGTGGTTCACCACCTACACCAAGGAGTACACGGTCGTCATGACCATCTCCCAGGGTGGTACCGGCTCCGGCGCCTCGGCCCCCGCCGTGCGCAAGATCTACAACGCGCTGTACGGCGTCTCCGAGGACGGCGAGATCGACAGGAGGAAGGCGCTGCTGCCCACGCCGCAGAAGAGCCTGCCGAAGATCGAGAAGGACGGGTCGATCGACGCCCCGAAGGTCGGGGTCTACCCGCCCAAGGCCGACGAGCAGGCCACCGAGGAGGGGCAGCAGCAGGTGGCGTACGACGGCCCGGCCGCCACCGTGCCCGCCTCCGGCACGGGCACCAACCGGGCCGCCCGCAGGCGCCCGGGGAACCCGAAGGGCCTCAAGAAGGGGCGGAGGTCGCTCGTATGACCGGCGCGCACGGCTTCTCCGTCTCCGGGTACGGTCCCGAACGCGCCGGCTGGACCCGGCTGTTCGCCCGCGACTCCCTGGCCCGCAGGCTCGACTGGCCGATACTGTTCTCGGCCCTCGCGCTCTCCTTCATCGGCGCGGCCCTCGTCTACTCGGCGACCCGCAACCGCACCGAGCTCAACCAGGGCGACCCGTACTACTTCCTGTTCCGGCACCTGCTCAATACCGGCATCGGCTTCGCCCTGATGATCGGCACGGTCTGGCTGGGCCACCGCACCCTGCGCACGGCCGTACCGATCCTGTACGGCATCTCCGTGCTGCTGGTCCTGCTGGTGCTGACCCCGCTCGGCGCGACCATCAACGGCGCGCACGCGTGGATCGTCATCGGCGGCGGCTTCTCGCTCCAGCCCTCCGAGTTCGTGAAGATCACGATCATCCTGGGCATGGCGATGCTGCTCGCGGCCCGGGTCGACGCGGGCGACAAACCGTACCCCGACCACCGCACGGTCCTGCAGGCGCTGGGCCTGGCCGTCGTACCGATACTGGTCGTCCTGCTCATGCCCGACCTCGGCTCGGTCATGGTGATGGTCATCATCGTGCTGGGGGTGCTCCTCGCCTCCGGCGCCTCCAACCGCTGGATCTTCGGCCTGATCGGGGCGGGCGCGCTCGGGGCGGTCGCGGTCTGGCAGCTCAAGATCCTCGACGAGTACCAGATCAACCGCTTCGCCGCGTTCGCCAACCCCGAGCTCGACCCGGCCGGCGTCGGCTACAACACCAACCAGGCGCGGATCGCGATCGGCTCCGGCGGCCTGTTCGGCACCGGCCTCGGCAAGGGCTCGCAGACCACCGGCCAGTTCGTGCCCGAGCAGCAGACGGACTTCGTCTTCACCGTCGCGGGCGAGGAACTCGGCTTCGTCGGCGCCGGCCTCATCCTGGTCCTGCTCGGCGTCGTCCTGTGGCGGGCCTGCCGCATCGCCCGCGAGACGACCGAGCTGTACGGCACGATCGTCGCCGCCGGGATCATCGCCTGGTTCGCCTTCCAGTCCTTCGAGAACGTCGGGATGACCCTCGGCATCATGCCGGTCGCGGGCCTGCCCCTGCCCTTCGTCTCGTACGGAGGCTCGTCGATGTTCGCGGTGTGGGTGGCGGTGGGGCTGCTGCAGTCGATCAGGGTGCAGCGGCCCATGTCGGCGTAGGCGTTCCACTGGGTTCGGCGGGGTCCTGAGGGGCGCGGCGGGTTTCCGGGTGCCGGTCGTCCGTGGCTGAGCGCGCAGTTCCCCGCGCCCCCCAGGGGCGCCCCGCGGGGGCGCGGTTTCCCTTACCGTTCCCGGGGCCTAGATTCAAGTCATGGTGGACACGAAGCGGGAGATTGAGCGCAAGTACGAAGCCGGCGCCGGCACGGGACCGTCGAACCTGTCGGATCTGCCGGACCTGACCCGGGTCCGGGGCGTCTCGGCCGTCGTCGACCGGGGCGTCGTCGAACTCGACGCGACCTACTACGACACGGCGGACCAGCGCCTCGCCGCCGCGTCCCTCACCCTGCGCCGCCGCACCGGCGGCCACGACGCCGGCTGGCACCTGAAACTCCCCGTCTCCGACGGAGTGCGGGACGAGATCCACGCCCCGCTGTCCGACACCGTGCCGCCCGCCCTCACCGGCCTCGTCCGCTCCCGTACGCGCGACGCCGAACTGGTCCCCGTCGTCCGGCTGCGCTCGGCCCGCGACGTCCGCCACCTCGTCGACGGGTCCGGCGGCCTGCTCGCCGAGATCAGCCTCGACCGCGTACGCGCCGAACGGCTCAGCGGCGGCGACGGCACCACCGAGTGGACCGAGATCGAGGTCGAGCTGGCGGACGGGAGCGACCCCGCGATCCTCGACAAGGTGGAGAAGAAACTCCGCAAGGCCGGTGTGTCCCGCTCGGCGTCCTCGTCCAAGCTGGCCAGGGCGCTGAGCGAGACGGGCCGCAGGCCGCGCAAGGAGGCCGTCGTGGCGGCGGCGCCGGTCACCGCGGGCGACCACGTCCTCGCGTACGTCCGGGCCCAGCGCGACGCGATCGTCGCGCTCGACCCGGCCGTCCGGCGCGACGTCCACGACGCCGTGCACAGCATGCGCGTCGCCACCCGCCGGCTGCGCAGCACCTTCCGCTCGTACGGCGCCGTCCTGGACCGGACCGTCACCGACCCGGTCCGCGACGAGCTGAAGTGGCTGGCGGGGGAGCTCGGCGCCGACCGCGACCGCGAGGTCCTGACCGAGCGGCTCACGGCCGCCCTCGACGGCCTGCCGCCCGCTCTGCTCTCCGGACCCGTCCACGACCGCCTGCGCACCTGGGCCCAGGCCCGCAGGTCCGGCTCCCGGCACCGCCTCGTCGCGGTCCTCGACGGCGGGCGCTACCTGGACCTCCTCACCACCCTCGACGCGCTGCTCGTCACCCCGCCGCTGCGGAGCGCCGCCGCGGACACCACCGGGAAGACGCTCACGAAGGCGGTCCGCAAGGACTTCGCGCAGCTGTCCGGCCTGGTCGCCGAGGCCGTCGCCCTGGAGTCCGGGGAGACCCGCGACCTGGCGATCCACGAGGCCCGTAAGAAGGCCAAGCGCACCCGGTACGCCGCCGAGCTCGCCGCCCCCGTCCTCGGCGAACCCGCGAAGGAACTGGTGCGCGACATGAAGGCCCTCCAGAGCCTGCTCGGCGAGCACCAGGACAGCGTGATGGCCAGGCAGGCACTGCGCGACCTGGCCGACCAGGCACACGTGGCGACGGAGAGCGCCTTCACGTACGGCGTCCTGTACGGCCGCGAGGAACAGAGGGCGGCGACGGCCGAGGCCGCCCTGCCGGAGGCATGGGAGTCGATCCAGGGCGAGAGCGCCTTCTAGGCGGAGCCGCGCCTTTCAGGGGCGCGGGGAACTGCGCGCTCGGCCCCGACGGACCCGCGGCCGCACGACGACCGGTGCCCGGCGGGTCCCGCCCGGCCGGCACCCGCCGGCGGACGAACCGCACCCCCGGGCACGTTACGCTTGACAGTCACCCCTTGTCAGCTCACGAAGGTTCGCGACATGCCTGCCGAAGCCGCTGCGTCGGTGTTCCCACAGCTCGAAGCCCTGCTCCCGCATGTGCAGAAGCCGATCCAGTACGTCGGCGGAGAGCTCAACTCCACCGTCAAGCCCTGGGAGGCCTGCGACGTCCGCTGGGCGCTGATGTACCCGGACGCGTACGAGGTCGGACTGCCCAACCAGGGCGTCATGATCCTCTACGAGGTCCTCAACGAGCGCGAGGGCGTGCTGGCCGAGCGCACGTACAGCGTCTGGCCGGACCTGGAGGAGCTGATGCGCGAGCACGGCGTCCCGCAGTTCACGGTGGACGCCCACCGCCCGGTGAAGGCGTTCGACGTGTTCGGCCTGTCCTTCTCCACGGAGCTGGGCTACACGAACATGCTGACCGCCCTCGACCTGGCCGGCATCCCGCTGGAGTCGAAGGACCGCGGCCTCGACGACCCGATCGTCCTGGCCGGCGGCCACGCCGCCTTCAACCCCGAGCCGATCGCCGACTTCATCGACGCGGCGATCATCGGCGACGGCGAGCAGGCCGTGCTCGACATGACGGACATCATCCGCGCCTGGAAGGCGGAGGGCCGCCCCGGCGGACGCGAGGAGGTCCTCTTCCGCCTCGCGAGGACGGGATCGGTCTACATCCCCGCCTTCTACGACGTGGAGTACCTCGCCGACGGCCGTATCGCCCGGGTGGTCCCCAACAGGTCCGGCGTCCCGTGGCGCGTGTCCAAGCACACCGTCATGGACCTGGACGAGTGGCCCTACCCGAAGCAGCCCCTCGTGCCGCTCGCGGAGACCGTCCACGAACGCATGTCGGTGGAGATCTTCCGCGGCTGCACCCGAGGCTGCCGCTTCTGCCAGGCGGGCATGATCACCCGCCCGGTCCGCGAGCGCTCCATCACGGGCATCGGCGAGATGGTCGAGAAGGGCCTGAAGGCGACCGGCTTCGAGGAGGTCGGCCTGCTCTCCCTCTCCTCGGCGGACCACTCCGAGATCGGCGACATCGCCAAGGGCCTGGCCGACCGGTACGAGGAGGACAAGGTCGGGCTCTCCCTCCCCTCCACCCGCGTCGACGCCTTCAACGTGGACCTGGCGAACGAGCTGACCCGCAACGGCCGCCGCTCCGGTCTGACCTTCGCCCCCGAGGGCGGCTCCGAGCGCATGCGCAAGGTCATCAACAAGATGGTCTCGGAGGAGGACCTCATCCGGACCGTCTCGACGGCGTACGGCAACGGCTGGCGCCAGGTCAAGCTGTACTTCATGTGCGGCCTGCCCACCGAGACGGACGAGGACGTCCTGCAGATCGCGGACATGGCGATGAACGTGATCGCCGAGGGCCGCAAGGTCTCCGGCCAGAACGACATCCGCTGCACGGTCTCCATCGGCGGCTTCGTCCCCAAGCCCCACACGCCGTTCCAGTGGGCCCCGCAGCTCTCCGCCGAGGAGACGGACGCCCGCCTCACGAAGCTCCGCGACAAGATCCGCGGCGACAAGAAGTACGGCCGCTCCATCGGCTTCCGCTACCACGACGGCAAGCCCGGCATCGTGGAGGGCCTGCTCTCCCGCGGCGACCGCCGCATCGGCTCCGTCATCCGCGCCGTCTACGAGGACGGCGGCCGCTTCGACGGCTGGCGCGAGCACTTCTCGTACGACCGCTGGATGCGCTGCGCCGACAAGACGCTCCCCGCGTTCGGCGTGGACGTCGACTGGTACACCACCCGCGAGCGCACCTACGAGGAGGTCCTGCCCTGGGACCACCTCGACTCCGGCCTGGACAAGGACTGGCTCTGGGAGGACTGGCAGGACGCACTCGACGAGACGGAGGTCGACGACTGCCGGTGGACCCCTTGTTTTGATTGTGGCGTATGTCCCGCCATGTCCACCGAGATCCAGGTGGGCCCGACGGGCAAGAAGCTGCTGCCGCTGACGGTGAAGCAGCCGGTGGCCGGCGGGCACGTCCACTGAGTGGTTCCCGCGTCATGCGCCACGGAGGGGTGAAGCCGGTGGCGGCACGTTCGAGGACGGGCGCAGCGGGAAACCGCGGTGGTGGGTCCGTACGGACCGCCGGGAGCGGGCCGCTCCCGGCGGGAACCGTCCGCGGCCGGGACACGTACTCTAGGTAGGAGTACGACCGCACTCACGAAGGACTGAGCGACACTGGGCAAGCGACAGCCCGAAGGCCCGCCGCCCGCACCCGCGGTGCAGCGCATCCGACTGCGTTACACCAAGCGCGGCCGCCTCCGGTTCACCAGCCACCGTGACTTCCAGCGTGCCTTCGAGCGGGCGCTGCGCCGGGCCGAGGTGCCCATGGCGTACTCGGCCGGGTTCACGCCGCATCCGAAGGTGTCGTACGCCAATGCCGCACCCACCGGCACGGGCAGTGAGGCGGAGTACCTGGAGATCGCGCTCACCGAGCCGCGTGATCCCGAGACGCTGCGCGCGCTCCTCGACGAGTCGATGCCCGTCGGGCTCGACATCATCGACGCCGTGGAGGCCCGCACGTCGGGTCTCGCCGACCGCCTCACCGCGTCCGTGTGGGAGCTGCGCCTCGACGGCGTGTCCCCGGCGGACGCGGAGCGCGCGGCCGACGCCTTCACGGCGGCCGGGACCGTCGAGGTGCAGCGCAAGGCGAAGAACGGCATCCGCACCTTCGACGCCCGCGGCCCCGTCGCGAGCCTGGAGGCGCACAGCGCACCGTCGGCGGCACACGGCCCACAGGCTGATAGGCCGACCGGCCAGGCCTGTGCGATACTGCGGCTGGTTGTTCGGCACGTGACGCCTGCCGTTCGACCTGACGACGTCCTGTCCGGTCTCCGAGCTGTGGCCGACCTGGCGCCGCCGGTCCCCGCAGCGGTGACCAGGCTGGCGCAGGGGCTGTTCGATGAAGAGACCGGCACGGTGACCGACCCGCTCGCGCCCGACCGCGAGGCAGCAGCACCCTCCCCGGTTCTTTCCGGGGACACCGCAGTTGCCGCCGCGAAGGCGTCGGTGTAAGGAAGGTCCCGCGTAGGGACGTACGTCGAAGCGCCGCCCTGGTATCCGGGAGCCACCTGGTTCGGGCAGCGCACCGACCACAAGACTTTCGCCAGGCCGTACGCACACAGGGCGTACGGAACCGGCGAGACAGGACACAGAGAGCTCCCGTGCGGCGCCCGCGCCCCGGACGGCGGCACCGCGCAACGCGCGAGCCGCGGACGTCACCGGATCCGCGGCGCCCGGGAGCCTGACGGGAGATCCACCCGCATGCTCGAGCCCACCGAACCGACTGAGCCCAACGAGCCCACTGAGCCTCTCAGCGGGTCCGACCACGACACTCCCAGCGACACGCTGCCGCCGCGCCGCCGCCGTCGCGCCGCCTCCCGGCCCGCGGGACCGCCCTCG
>NZ_JABTYA010000235.1:0-11939 GCF_013302945.1 Streptomyces sp. 8P21H-1
CGGCCGACTACAAAGAGCGCCACGCGGTGGAATGCGGTACCAACCGCCTCAAGCGCCACCGCGCGGTCGCCACGAGATACGACAAGCTCGCCGTCCGCTACGAGGCAACCGTGCTGGTCGCAGCCATCAACGAGTGGCTGTGACCAGCACTTTCGAAACACGCCCTAAAGGCTGTCCCGTAACTCCAAAACCTGTTTGCCGGTGTCCGGTTCGAGTGACTTCGCCGGGATCCCGTTGAGGTCAAGAGTCTGGATTAAATCAGACAAAAGGATCCGCCCGTGATGGCCCGCCAGCCTCTGCTGCGAGTTGCGGGACAGCCTTTAGCACGGCCGGTCCGCCGTCACCGCCACGTCCTGGAGACACCTCGACACACCTGCGACATGCACGCCTCGGTCGATCGGCACCGTCGGCGTGTATGTCACCTGTCGTGAAGGTTCGAGGCGACGGTCAGGAACACGAGGAAGTTGGGTATGGATCCGACCGGAGCGTGTGCCCAGGCTCTTGGCTGTCCGTGCTGCCGGACCAACAGGGAGCCCTCACGGACATCGATCGCCGCGACAGCCGACCAAGGAAGCCTCCCCTTGCGTCTGGTGGCGATGCCGGTGGTGTCCAGCTCGAAGGGACCGTAGGCCGCCCGTCGTCCCTGTTGAACCGACTCCCAGACCCGCTGGGTCTGAGCGCGAGCGATGGCTTGGGCGATCAGGGGCGCCCAGGTCCCGTGGTCGGCAAATGCGTGGGTGATCTGAATCTTCGTCCCACCTGGCGCCACCAGGGTCGAGGTATGGGCGCTCTGGAGCGTCGTCTTCACGTCCTTGTACGCGGCCACTTGGTTGAGTGTCTCCTGGTAGTGCACCGCCTGATCCCAGCGGACGGCGAACAGCCGCCTGGCACCCATGTCCACGACCATGCCTTCCTCGAAGAGGTACAGACGTCGACCACCCAGCTTCTTGCGGGCGTTGGGGCTCCGGAACAGGGCACCGACGGCCAGTGCCGTGATCAACAGGGGGTACAGCGCGAATGCCCAGGACACGAAGACCCACAGCAGGATGCCTCCGCTCGCCAGGCAGGCTACGCCGGCCAGGGACCCGGCGACGAACAGTCGGCGGTGTCCCTCCTGCACCTTCACCTCCCTCTTCGGAAGGAAGGTGCGTTCAAGTCGGCCCAGACGGTTACGGGAAGCCAGTTCGGCGACTTCAAGGGGGAGGGAAACCGGCGTGCTCATGCAGGGCCTCGGTTTCGTGTAGGAGCGACCTGGTCGAGGCGCTCAGCTGACGGTGTGGTCGATGAGTCGGGCGAGCAGTCGAGCGCGAGGAATCATCCGTGCGATGTCGACGTACTCGGTGTCCGCATGCGCGCCGGCGCCTACGGCACCGAGGCCGTCCAGCGTCGGACAGCCGACCGCCGCCGTGTAGTTGCCGTCCGAGGCGCCCCCGACGGCCACTCCGCACAGCGGCTCCTGTCCCAGTTCCGCGGCGAGCCGGGCGGCGAGCGCGAACAGCTCCGCGGAGGAGACCGGCTCCATGGGCGGCCGTTGCCTGCCGCCCCGCACCGTGAGCCGGGCCTCGGGCGTCCGGGCGGTGAGTCCCCGCATGAGCTCGTCGATCAGATCCTGCGCCGCCGCGGTGGGCGCGCGCACGTCCACCGACAACCGTGCCAGCGCGGGCACCGTGTTGCGCGCGCTGCCGGCCGACAGCAGGGTGGGCGTGACGGTGGCGGAGCCCAGAACGGGGTGGGTCAGTCCCGCGGTGTCTGCCGAGGCTCCGAGGCGGGCGACAGCCAGCACCTGGTACGCGGCCTCGACCGCGGCGTTGACCCCCTTGTGCGGTTCCTGACCTGCGTGCGCGGCCCGGCCGCGCACCACCACCTCGTACCGCGAAGTGCCCTTGCGGGCCGTCTTGAGCGCACCCTCCCGATCCGCGGACGCCTCCAGCACGAAGGCCGCCCGGCACCTGCGCGCGGCCTCCTCGATCAGTTGCCGGGAGGCCGTGGAACCGACCTCCTCGTCCCCGGTGACCAGCACGCACACCCCGTCCAGGGAGGGCAAAGAGGCCAGCGCGTGGAACATCTGCACCAGGCCCGCCTTCATGTCCAGGACTCCGGGGCCGCGAGCGATCCCGTCGGCCGACGACCAGGGGTGGCTTCGGAGCGAGCCGATGGGCCACACCGTGTCGTGGTGTCCCAGCAGCAGGACCCGCGGGGTGCCGAAGGCCCACCGCACATGGGACACACCGTCGATCACGATCGTCTCCGGCGCGGCGCCCAGCAGCCTGGTCCCGACGGCGCGCACCACCTCGGCGCTGCGTGCCACCGCCGCATGGTCGGCCGAGAAGGACTCGCAGAGAACGAGTTCCTCCAGATCGGCCAGCATCTTCGGCAACAACACTTTCCCCCCTCGGAGTTGCTGGGTCATGGCTCATAGGTCGCGGATCGTGGGTCGTGGGTCCGGATCGCAGATGTGACGCGGCCGTTGTCTGCGCGGACCCTGCCGTCTCAACGACGTTAAAAGGACGACAGACATTCCACCAGCGACTGGATCGCATGGCACCCATGCGCTGCCAGAATGGGGGGTGGAAAGGTGACGGAGTCAGGGAGAGGCTTCGGAAGGGAGTGAGGTGTTCGAGACCGACGCGCTGCGGCTGCTCGTGGCAGTGGCTGAGACCGGTTCGTTCACGAGAGCCGCGGCCCAGCTCAACTACACGCAGTCCGCGGTGTCCCGGCGCATCGCCGCACTGGAACAGCAGGCGGGCGGGCCGCTGTTGGAGCGGCTCCCCCGAGGCGTACGGCTCAATCCCGCCGGCCGCGCGCTGCACCGGCACGCCGTGGAGGTACTCGACCGGTTGTCGCGGGCGGAACGGGAACTGCGGGTGTTGCACGCCGGGTACGGCGGGCTGCTGCACATGGGCGCGTTCGCCACCGCCAACATCTCACTGGTGCCCACCGCCCTGCGGACACTCGGAGACGCCAGGCCGGATGTCGAGGTCGTCGCGGTCGAGGGCTGGACTGACACGTTGATGGAACGCCTGACGGCCGGGACACTGGATCTGGCTGTCGTCAGCGACTATCCGTCCGGTCTGCCATCGGCCGACGGTGTCACAACGGCGGTGCTGTGCGAGGACGAACTGTTCGTAGCACTTCCCCGCGGACACCGCCTCGCCGGAGCCGACGCCGTCGACCTGAGTGAGCTGCATGACGAAGCATGGCTCCACAGCGCGTACGGCGACCGTCCCACGATGCTCGCCGACGCCTGCGCACGGGCGGGTTTCACTCCCAGGAAGATCATCCGGATCGCGGAATGGACCGCGAAGTTCGGGTACGCGGCCGCCGGGCTGGGAGTGGCCCTGGTCCCCTCGCTCGCCGCCCGGGCGGTGCCCGACGAACTCGTTCTGCGCCGCCTCACCGACCCGCATCTGCGCCGGACCGTCCACGTGGCTCTGCCCGCCGACCCGCTACCAGCGGCACTGACGCTGCGAGACCTACTGCACGACGGAGCCCGCTGAACTGTTTCCGGACTCTTAGGGCCTGCCGGAGAACAACGTGTAGACGGCCAGCACACTGAACTGCGACGTTGAGCCTAGAAACCCATCAGACCACACACCCACGACCGTGGCCTCGCCGCTGTCCTGGACCATGATGTTGGACGGCTTGAGGGCCCAGTTAGTGAGGCCCGCCTCGTGCGCGGCGTCCAGGGCGTCAGCGACACACGACGCCATGTACAGGGGCAGCGGGCCGGCCTCCAGGAAGGCGCTGAGGGACGTACCCGGGAGTAGCTGCATCACCAGGTACGCGTACGGCCGTCCGGGGTGCATCGCGGAGCCGAAATCGTGCACGGTGACGATGCGGGGACGGGACAGGCCTCCGGCGACCGCGGCCTCACGGGCGAAGCGGGCCACCTGCCGGTCGTGGTCCATGCTGCCGTCACCGGTGAGGACCTTGACCGCCACCAGCCGGTCGCCCTTCGGGTCGTGTGCCTACCAGACCTGCCCGAACCCGCCCGCACCGACCGGCTTGATCAGCCGGTAGCGGCCGTCCAGCACGGTCCCTGCCTGCACGACTCCCCCTTCGGTGCGCAATGTGACGCACGGTGTACCAGACGTGTATCCGTAACGCTGCGGCGGGACAACCACCGGTGACAGGTGGAGCTGATCCACCCGTTGTCCCAGAGGGCGTTTAGCACGCTGTCGAGCCAGCTCCGGTGGCTCTTGACCAGCTTGTGCGCGGTCTGTTCTCTACACGACAGGACAGGGGTTCAGTGGCGACACCGCGCTGAGCAGGCCGATGCAGGTGACGCCGCCCTGCACCGGGGTGAAAAGCGCGTCCTGGTTCTGGGTGGACTTCGTGCTGTGTCCCTCGCTGGAGTAGTAGCCGTAGGGCCGTACGACCCCGTCGAAAAGGCCCTGGGCTGTCTGTGGGTTGGGGAGGTCGGCGCCGCCGCAGTGGTTGAGTGATCCGGTGAAGGGGATGGCGAGACCGCTGCCGCCTGCAGTACCGCCATGGGTGTGGGAGGCCGCGCCGGCGCCCGCGCGGCCGTGGTTGCCGCAGCCGTTGCCCAGGGCGGGGGAAAGCAGGTCACCCACGCCTCCGGCCGCGGCCACGGAGACCGCCGACACCTGGACGGTGGCCAGCACGCAGAGACAGACAGCGGCACGCGTCAGCAGGGAACCCTTCACTTCCTGCTCAACGGCTGCCCGCCTTCCTGGTTACGTGCTGTGGTGGAACCTGAGCAATACGTTTAGGCACCTTTCACTTCAGGTTCTCAGGTCGTGGTCCGCAGTCCAGCCGCCCCCGGCTCCCTGGCCGCGCGCTCCTGCCGCGCCCGGCGCAGAGCGGCTGTCTCGGTCGCCGCGGCCTGGCGGCGCTGGACACGGGCGGTCTGGATCGCGGTCGGCTCGTTGTCCGGCGGCTGGGGGAATGCCCCCTGGCTGAGCTCACGCATCGCGCGGGTCTGCCGGTCGACGGCCTTCGCGATGCCCGAATCGAAACGACTGGGGGATGTGGCGGACTGATGTGCGGCGAGGGCCTGGTGACAGCCCGCAGACGCCCTCTCCCAGGTCTTCACCGGCGCCTCGGGCGCGGCCGTACCCTCCGGGGCGGGCTGCGCCGCATGGGGGTGCCTCTATGTCTTTCGTCAAGCGAGGCGTGGGGTTCGGGGTTCGTAGAAGGTGCCGTCGCGGAGCATCGCGAACAGCACGCTGATGCGGTGGCGGGCCAGGCGGAGAAGTGCCTGGGTGTGGGTCTTTCCGCGGGCCCGGCATCGGTCGTAGTAGGTGCGGGAGGCGGGATCGTGCAGGGCGGCGAACGCGGACAGGAACATCGCGCGTTTGAGCTGCCGGTTGCCGCCTCTGGGCGCGTGCTCGCCGTGGATCGAGGTGCCCGACGACTTCGCCGTCGGGGCGAGGCCGGCATAGGAGGCCATGTGGGCGGCCGTGGGGAAGCTGGTGCCGTCGCCGACGGTGACCAGCAAGGTGGCGGCGGTCCTGACCGCGACCCCCGGAATCGAGGTCAGGACCGGCGAAAGAGGGTGAGCCTCCAGCAGCTGCCCGATCTGCGCTTCCAGTGCCCTGCGCTGTTCGTGGACGGTCGCGAGCGAGCGGGCCAGGGACGGGATCACGAGGTCGAGGGTGCCGGTCCCGGGAACGACGACGGTCTGCTCGTCGAGCGCGTCGAAGACCTCGTCGATCAGCCGGGCAGCCATGCGCGGAGCCTTGGGCCGGATCACCTCAACGGGCCCGCGACGTCCGGCCTTTCGCATGCTGGCCGGGGATCCGTAGCGTTCCAGCAGCCAGGTCACCGCGGGGTGGTCCAGACGCGGCCCGAGGACGCGTTCCAGGCTGGGGTGGAACTGGGTGAGCAGGCCGCGTATCCGGTTGGAGGTGCGGGTGGCCTCGGCAGCAAGGTCCTGGTCGAAGCCCACCAGAACAGTCAGCTCGGCGATGATCTCGTCGGTCAGCTCCAGCGAGCGCAGGGTGTGCGGCATGGTGCGGGCTACGTCCGCGATCACCGCGGCGTCCTTCGCGTCGCCCGGGTAGAGATCGGCGATCCGTGTACGACCGGAGCGACGAATACGTGAACTGTGCGGACCGGCTGCGCAGTCACGGGGATCCCGCGTGTCCGGACAGGGCAGCCACCCCGTCACCAGCCCCCACGTGCGCCCTGCTCGACCGGACGCGAGGAAGTTCTGCCGTATCTGGCGGACGACCTGGGCAGCCCGCTGGATCTCGGCGCGTTCGGCTTCGGTGAGCGTCTCGACGTCCTCGGTGACGCGCTGGATCAGGCGGCGGATGCGGGTGATCTCCGCGTCCGAGGGCATGGCCTCGGCTCGCGCCCAGTCGTCCGCCTGGGCCGACCTCAGCTTCTCCCGCTGCCGCAGGAGGTCGTCGAGGTAGGTGCGCAGGTCGGGGAGGTAGGAGACATCGGTGGAGAAGTGGCCGCAGCCCACGCAGCGGAATCGGCGCCGTGTGCGGCAGCGTCCCTTCGGAGACCAGGCGGTACATCACCTGGCGCAGCGTGACGCCGCCCTCGTAGTCCTCCACGATCTGACGGGCCCGGTCGACGGCGTCCAGCCAGCGGATCCGTTTCCGCGCCATAGAGGTACTTGTACCCCTCGCACCGCCGCGCCGGCCCCCGGACTTGAGGCTGACCGTGGTTGCGCCGCGCACCCGGAGTCCGTGTGTACTCCCGGATGCGCGGCCATTCAGGCGCCCCGGGTGAGAGCCGCGGCCTCGAGACGGTCCAGCCGTTCGTAGAGCGCGCGGACCAGGCGGGCGCGGTTTTGAACGCAGGGCACGGTGCCCTCGATCGCCGCGGACAGCCGTCCTTCCGCCTCGGTGAGGACGACGTCGGTGAGCGCCTTGGGCCCGCTGTCCGTGAGCAGCCGGGTGGCGCGGCGGCGGACGTCGGCGGCGACGGCGCGGGCATGGCCGATGAGCTGGAGGGCGATCTGCTCCAGGTCGCAGGTGGTGAGCGCGTCCTCGCCGCTCCAGGCGAGGACGGCCGTGACGAGGCTCTCGTACGGTGCGCGGTCCAGCGGGAGCCCGGCTTCGATCAGGCCGCCGGGGTCGTGCAGGACCGTGTGGGTGCTGGTGTGCATGGCGGGCCTCGCTGCCAAGAGCGTCGTGTGCGGGTGGCCGGCGGTCACCGCGGGGGGCCCGGGACGCCGTCGGCTCCGTCGTGCTGGTCCTCGCCTTGCTGACCGAGGAACCGGGCGAAGCCGCGGTCCGCGCGGGCCAGCAGGGCCGGGGAGGGGACGCCGTAGGCGGGCGGCCGGAAGCCGCGACCCTCCGGGTCCGGAGCGGTGCTGTCGGTGCGTGCGCGCACGGTGCCCCGCCTCTCCGGCTGGTGGTCGGTCGGTGCCGTTGACGCTACGCACCTGTGGTCCGCGCTTTCAACGAAGTCGCGGGTAATTGCGGAGGTTCACTCCGGGGCGTCGATCGCGGTCCCGATGAGAGCGCGGGCGGCGTCGCCGTAGGCGGCCGTCTGAGCGAGGTCGGCGAACCCCTTGGCGTAGTCGGCGAGTTCGCGCGGCTGCGTCACCTTGATCTCCGCCGTCAGCGTCCCCACCACGACCATGGTGTCGTCGTGGAGGTAGAACGCTTCCAGCGGCCACACGGTGCGCTGCGCGGTGAACGGGATGATCCCCAGCGCGACCGAGGCGAGCGGCATCACGGCCAGGAGGTGGCGCAGTTGCCCGCGCATCGCCCCGGGGCCGGCGGTGCGGTAGCGCAGGACGGACTCCTCCAGGAGGACGACGTAGCGGTGGCCGCCCTCGCAGAGGAACCGGGAGCGGACGATGCGGGCGGCGACGGCTTCGGCGACGTCGTTGGGGGTGCCCTGGAAAGCGGTGATCTGCTCCATCAGGGCGGTCGCGAACGCCGGCGTCCGGAAGAAGCCCGGCGGCACGTTGGAGACGTGGACCCGGCAGACGCGGGTGCGCTCGTGCAGGGTGTTCCAGTCCTGCTGGACCTTGCTCATGCCGGTGCGGTGCAGGCGGCGCCACTCCAGGTACATGGAGTCGACGGCGCGGGCGGTGGCGATGAGGTCCTCGGTCTGGTCGTCGGCGCCGCACGCCGCGCACCAGGTGCGGATGTCGGTGTCGGAGGGCGGGGCGTCGCCCTTTTGGATGCGGGTGGTCTTCGCAGGGTGCCGGCCTCACCGGGCGGAGAGTTCCCTCCCGGTGAGGCCGGCGTCCTTGCGCAGGTGCGTGAGGCGCACGGTGAGCGCCTTACGGGCCGCTTGCGCGCTGGACGACGGGGGGCGGGCACAGGTCTGCTCAAAGGGCCTGGAGGGTGTACTTCTCGTGCGGGACGCCGCGTTCCCACACCGCTTCGAACGCAGTAGCGCACAGCGCGACGGCGGCCGGGGCGGTGGTGCGTTCCTTGCCGTCGGTCGCCCAGTCGCCGGTGCCGGTGAGGTGGTGGAATTGCACGAGCCGTTCGTCCAGGAGCCAGAAGTCGTTGCCGGGCAGCGCGATGTACGAGCACCGTCGTTCACGCCGCGGTTCCCGATCCAGGTCGAGGACGTGCAGCCGGTGCTCGGCGCCCTCGCCGGCCCACAGGCCCGAGATCTCGCGCCGGTCCTCGACCGTGACCGCGAGGGCCCCGCAGACGGGCTGATCAGTCGATGGGCTCGGCCACGACGAGCTGGAACCGCGCGAAGGACAGCTTCACGGTGTTGTGCCGAGCGGTGGCGGTTCCGAGTGACGTGCCGGTGAACGGGTCGGTCAGGCGGTACCGCGTGCGGCCCAGGCCGCGCAGCTCGACCGTCCCGTCCCACCGGTCGGCGTAGAAGGCATAGTGGAGGGTCCGCTTCTTGGCCACGACATGCGCCTCGGGCTTGTCGAACCCGATGTCGTACAGCTCACCGCGGTACTCGCCGGTGGGCAGCATGTTCTTGTCGTACAGCGACACCCACTTGCGCCAGAGGACCTCCTTCTCCGGGGTGAGGTCGGTCGCCTCGTCCGGGGCTCCGGTCCCCGGGAGGGTGAACTTGGTCGACAGGACGGCTCCGATCCCGTAGGAGGACGCGAAGTCGTCGCCGTCGTCGCTCAGTTCGACGTGGTCGCCGGCGTAGCTGCTGCCCGCGCCCATCAGCGCCTTCATCGACTTGCCCTTGCTCCGGACCTGGTAGGAGGACTCAGGGTCAGAGCTGGGGTACTGGTCGACGTGGGGCAGGTTGTGGAAGGCGAAAGCGGTGCCGCAGGGGCAGAGTTCGACGAGGGCGTCGGGGTTCGCCGCGTGCGCGGCTTCGTGGATCGCCCTCCAGAACCGGGCCACGCCCTCGGTGGATTCCTCGGGGCGGGCGTGCCGGTGCTTGGGGTTGTAGCAGGGCGCGACGCTGTTGAGGTGCTGGCCGTCGATCTTGAGCCCTTCGTAGCCCCAGTCGCCGATGAACCTCTTCGCCTGCTCGACGAAGTAGTCCACGGTCGGCTGGTAGGCCGGGCAGAGTGTGTAGGCGTCCCACCAGGTGACGTCCTGCTTGTTGCCGTCGCGGTCCAGCAACAGCATGTCGGAGCGGTCCCGGATCAGGTTGCTGCCGGGGTCCGCCGCGAGCGGGGCCCACCACAGGCGAGGTCGCAGGCCCGCGTCCCGTATCTCCTTGGTGAAGGCCCTCATGTCCGCTTCGCCGCGCGGGAACTTCGCCGTGTCGATGTCCCAGTCGCCTTCGTTGGTCTGCCAGCCGTCGTCGAGCACGGCCCAGCGCAGGCCGACCTCGTGCACCTTCGGCAGCGCTGCGGTGATCTGCCCGGTGGCGAAGTCGCGCTCGTAGCCCCAGGCACACCAGATGGGTTCGAAGGCTGAGGCGGGGACCTCGGGGGCGCGCCGGCCGATGTCGCTCATGTAGTCGCGGTACCGCTGGAGCGGCACAAAGTGGTCGCCCGGGAGGGCGGTCAGGAACGTGGTGCTGGTGCTGAGCCGACGGCCCGGCTTCAGAGTGCGGGCGGTGTCGTCCTGGATGGCGATGCTCGCTCCGGCGGCCGTTTTGCGGACCGGCATGCGCAGGATCGTCGCCACCGGCTCGACGTGTCCGACGGAAAGGCCCGCGCCCCGGCGCCAGACGGTCGCCAGCGGGGTGCCGCCGCCGTAGTCGGAGGAGTCCATCCCCAGCGAGTTCTCCTGGACGTAGCCGTCCTTCATCGGCATCACCCAGTCGCGGCGGTCCGTGTACGTGGTGCCGGAGAAGGTGTAGAAGCCGCCGGGGGTCTGCAGGAGTTCGTGAGCTCCGTTGCGCCACCCGGTGACCTTCAGCGCGGTGGAGGACCTGTTGGTGTAGGTCACCTTCATCACGATCATGCCGGACAGGCGCTCGAAGGAGGTCAGCTCCAGCGTCTTGTGTACGCCTTCCTCGGACGTGCCCTCGATCGTCACCCGGACGCCCGCACCGTGGCGGGTGTGCCGGGTGGCGCGGGTCCGGTGTCCGCGGTAGGCGAACGCCTCGATGGTCTTGTCGCCCACCAGCAGGGCTTCGCCGGCGTCGAAGCGGGTGAGGCCGACGCCCTTCAGCGCCACTCGGCTGCGCAGTCGGTCGTCGAACTCCAGGGTGATGGAGGTGTCACCGACCCCGACGAGGTCAGGATCCGGGTTCGGTGCGGCGGCCGCGGGCGAGGCGCCCGCGGTCACGGTGGGGAGGGCGGCCAGGCCGGCGCCCCCCAGCGCCACCTTCAGTACGCTTCGCCGGTTCATGTCCGTCATGTCGAACTCTCTTTCGGTCGTGCGTGCCCGCCTGGGGCAGCCGCCTCTGGTCCGTCGTTGTGGAGCGTCGGAGTCGAGCAGCGTGCTCGCGACGAAGCGACCGTCCGTAGGGCTGGTCGGCGCCTGGTCTGCTACCGGTTTCACAGGAGGTCGGGTGGATTCGGGGAAGGCGTGTCGTCCCCATGGGTGCCCCGGTGCGAGGTCGCCTCCGACGGCCGTGCGCGGCCACCCTCGGTGAGCTGCCGCAACGCTGCCTCGATCACCGGGAAGTGCCCGGGCGTGGCGAAAGAGAAGGGCACTCGGGGGCGACTTCCTCATCACCGTGTGGTCTGCGTCGAGAACGTAAATGGTATTCGAGTGGCATGTCAACGGGTGGGTCGTGTGCGCGAGGGTTCGCATCGTCGATCGGATTGGTATCTTTCTGGTATGAACGATACGAGAACGCCGATGCCCAGAGGCCTGTTCGGGGACGACGCCCTGCCGTTGTACGAGCGCACAGCCACGCAGTTGCTCGACGACCTGCGCGCCGCTGCGGCCCGCCCCGGCGACCGGCTGCCCTCCGAGCGGGCCCTGGTCGAGCGGTACGCCGTGTCACGTGTGACGCTGCGAGCAGCCCTCGCGCAGTTGCAGTCGCGGGGCATCGTGCGGCCGTCGTCGTCGCGCGGGTGGTTCGTCGCCGAACTCGGCCCGCTTCCCGAGGCGACCATGACGCCCGCCTCGGCGACCCCACAGGTCCAGGGGTTCGCCGATTACGCTCAGGCCAACGGCCTGACGACGGCCGGCAAGGTGCTCTCCGCCACCGTTCGCCCGGCCACGGTGCATGAGGCCGAGCAGCTGCGGATCGCTCCGGGCGCGGACCTCTTCGACCTCCACCGGCTGCGCTTCCTGGACGGTCTGCTGGTCGTGCTCGAACACAACCGGCTCCCCCTGGCGGTCTGCCCGGCCCTGACCGGAACCGACTTCACCACGGCCTCGCTCTACGCCACCCTGCGCGCCGCCGATCCGCCGCAGCTGCCCCGCGACGCCGACTATTCGGTCGAGGCCCGCCACCCGACGCCACGGGAGATCGAGCTGTTCGAGATCGCGGAGACCATGCCGATGCTGGTCGCGACCCAGCTGACGTCGAACCAGGAATCACGTCCGATCGAACTGACCGTCCAGGTCTACCGGGGGGACCGCTACCGGTTCCGGGCCTCCATCACCAACCAGGCTTAGAACTCCTAACGAAATGATCTTCGAGGTGGTTGGATCGCT
>NZ_JABTYA010000236.1:0-592 GCF_013302945.1 Streptomyces sp. 8P21H-1
CGTCGCCCGCGATCACCACGGCGCGGGGGCCGTTGACGGCGGCCAGGGAGACGCGGTCGGCCAGGCCCTCCAGGAGGGGCAGCACCTCGTCCTCGGCGGCCTCGACGGCGACCATGGCGCCGCCGGCCGGAAGGGCGGCCATGAGCCGGCCGCGGGCGGCGACGAGGGTGCAGGCGTCCTCCAGGGAGAACACCCCGGCCACGTGGGCCGCGGCGATCTCGCCGATGGAGTGTCCGGCCACGCCGTCCGGGGTGACGCCCCAGGACTCGACGAGCCGGTACAGGGCCACTTCGAGGGCGAACAGGGCGGGCTGCGTGTAGGCGGTGTCGTGCAGGAGGGCGGCCTCGGGGGTGTCCTCGTCGGCGAACAGCACCTCGCGCAGCGGGCGGTCGAGTTCCTGGTCGAAGCGGGTGAGGACGGCGTCCAGGGCTTCGGCGAAGACCGGGTGCCGGTCGTACAGCGCGCGGCCCATGGCAGCGCGCTGGCTGCCCTGGCCGGTGAAGAGGAAGGCCAGGCGGCCGCGGGCCGGGGCGCCGGTGAGGAGGGCGCCGTCGGGGGTGCCGTCGCGCAGCGCGGTCAGTGCGCGCAGCAG
>NZ_JABTYA010000022.1:0-110 GCF_013302945.1 Streptomyces sp. 8P21H-1
ACCGCCGCCCTCGTCGGCGCCGTACCGGCGGAGCACCCGCTGACCGCGGTAATCCACACGGCGGGTGTGCTGGACGACGGTGTGGTGACGTCGCTGTCGCCGGAGCGGCT
>NZ_JABTYA010000022.1:213-418 GCF_013302945.1 Streptomyces sp. 8P21H-1
CGCCGGCATGACCGGCAGCCTCTCCGAGGCCGACATGCAGCGCATCGCCGCCTCCGGCGCCGCGCCGCTGCCCGTGGAGCGGGGTCTGACCCTCTTCGACACGGCCACCGGCTCCGACGAGCCCCTGATCGTCGCCATCGGCGCCACCTCCGCAGAGCCCAGGCTGCCCGGCGCCGTCCCGCCGCTGCTGCGGAACCTGGTGCGC
>NZ_JABTYA010000237.1:0-1254 GCF_013302945.1 Streptomyces sp. 8P21H-1
ACGGCCACGGCGCCGGGCAGCACCTCGGCGACCACCGGGTCGCCCGCGTCGCCCGCCATCAGACCGAGGAGCGTGCCGTACGGCGCCGGGTCCGGGGCCACGGCCAGCGCCTCCGCCGTCTGGAGCGTGAACCGGTCCAGGCGCTCCAGGGCGCGGATCACGGAGGCCCGGGTGCCGGCCCGGGCGGCCAGCTGCGTCAGGTCGGTCGGTACGGGGGTGACGAGGTCCGGACGGGCCCGCAGCAGCGCGGACAGGGAGGAGTCGTCGCGGGCCCGCAGGTCCTCCGCGAGCGAGCGGGGCTGTGCCCCGGCGGACGCCCCACCGGGCTCCTCTGCTGACTGCTCCTGGACGCTCATCCGCTCAACGGTAGCGGGTGGGCCTTCGCCGCCGGTCCCGCAGCGGTGCGCCACCGCCGTGCCGGGACCCGTCACCGGCGGCGGGCGCGGTACCGTCGTCCACGCGGGGAAACGCAACGAGGGAGCCCCGGAGGGGACTTCGTGGGGATCGAGAGCGACCAGCTCGTGTTCGACTATCTGAGCCGGGTGGGCGACCTGGCCCAGCAGAGACAGCTGCCGTCCGGGACGCGCATGCGGCTCGTGTCGGAGCTGCGGAGCGAGATCGACCGGCGGCGGGCCAAGGCGACGCTCGACAGTCCGGCGGCGGTCCGCCGCATCCTCGACCGCATCGGGACACCGGAGTCGGTGGTCGCGGAGGCGGGCGACGGCCCCGGTGCCGGTGCGGGCACCGGTGGCGGCAAGGACGCGGCGCCCGAGCGGGGGAGTGTTCCCTCACCGCGCGCTCCGGAGCCCGGCTCCGGCCGGTCGCCCGGTCCTGGTCGATCGCCCGGTCCCGGCCGGTCCGGGCGCCTGCGCCGGGCGGTGCCGAGACAGCGGCCCGCGGAGCCGGAGACGACCGGGACGGTCGGTCCCGTGCCCTCCCCGCCGCACCTCGCGAGCACGGAGGAACTGGGCTCCGGGGTGCAGCCCGACTGGTGGCGGGTGGAGAGCGGGCCGTTCGGGGCGACGGACAGCGTGCCGGGGTTCACCGGCGGCGTGGAGATTCCGGAACTGTTCAAACCGCCACCCCCCGAGAAGCCCGACAGGCCGGACGAACTCGACAAGGCGGACAAGGCGGACAAGCCGGGCGGATCCGGCGGCCCCGGCAAGCCCGGCCAGGTCGCGTCGAAGGCCGTGGAGGCGGTCGTCGAGCCGGCGGCAGCGGCGGGTGCGGCGGGTGCGGCCGGTTCGGCCGCCT
>NZ_JABTYA010000238.1:0-574 GCF_013302945.1 Streptomyces sp. 8P21H-1
GACTCGCCCGAGCTCCATCTGCTGCGCTGCCGGCTGCGGCTGCGCGGCGCCGGGGGCGGGACCGGGGCGGCCGAGCGCGAACTGCGCTTCGCCGAGGCCCTGATCGGTGCCGGACGGGCCCCCCACGACTGGCGGCTCGGCTGGCACCGCGGACTGCTCGCGCTCGGGCAGGACCGGGCCGGGGCGGCACGGCTCCACTTCGACCGGGTGTTCGCGGCGATCCCGGGCGAGTACGCGCCGAAACTCGCCCTCGGGTACTGCGCCGAGCGCCTGGGCCGCTGGCAGGAGGCGCTGACGTTCTACGAGGCCGTCCGGCTGCGCAACCCCTCGCTCGGCAGCGCGGCGTTCGGCGCGGCACGGGCCCGTCTCGCGCTGGGCGGGGAGCGGGCCTGGGACGACGCCGTGCGGGCCCTGGACGCGGTGCCGCAGCACTCACGGCACCGGACCGCCGCGCGGACGGCCGCCGTACGCGTCGGCGTCGAGCACGTGCGCACCGCCGGGCACCCGGACGAGGTGGCCGACCGGCTCCGCGAGGTGCTGGCGCGCCTGGCCCGGCTGTTCCACGCGCACGGCC
>NZ_JABTYA010000239.1:0-4064 GCF_013302945.1 Streptomyces sp. 8P21H-1
CCGTGGCGGGGCGCGGCGCGCGTGGCTGCCCGCCGTCGCCGGGAGCGCGCCGGGCCCGGCTCCCGTCCCCGAACAGCAGGAGGACCGGTGGGGTACGCCAGGAGGACCGGCGGTGGGCCGTAAGTGATTTGCGCTGGTCGGTGGGGTGACGTACTGTTCAGTTCATCGACGCGGGGTGGAGCAGCTCGGTAGCTCGCTGGGCTCATAACCCAGAGGTCGCAGGTTCAAATCCTGTCCCCGCTACTGAAGGCCGAAGGCCCGGAACCAGATCAATGGTTCCGGGCCTTCGGTGTATGTGCGTGCTCGCTTGCGTGCGCCGAAAAGCCCCGGCCGCGGGGCCGGGGCTTTTCGGGGAGACCGGTGCGTCAGGCCGCCGCGCAGGTCGGGCACACTCCGCGGTACGTCACCTCTACGTCCGAGACCGTGAAGCCGAAGCGCTCGGAGTCGGGGAGGTCCGCCAGCGGGTTGCCGCCCGGGTGCACGTCCTTGATCGCGCCGCATCGGGCGCAGACCAGGTGGTGGTGCGGCCGGTGCGCGTTCGGGTCGTACCGCTTCGCGCGCTTGTCCGTGGCGACCTCCAGCACCTCGCCGAGCGACACCAGCTCGCCCAGGGTGTTGTAGACGGTCGCCCGGGAGATCTCCGGGAGCCTCACGACGGCGCGTGCGTGTACCTCGTCGGCCGTCAGATGCACGTGGTCGCCCTCCAGGACCTCGGCCACGACACGCCGCTGCGCGGTCATGCGCCAGCCGCGTCCGCGCAGTCGTTCCAACAGGTCGCTCATGAGCACAGCTTAACAGCTACCCGGCCCAGATCCCGAACAGGTGTGACTTTGGAGCGTGGATTGACTTAGACAATGTCTATTGTAGGATCGAGTTCGGCTCAGGCCACGGGACAGGATCAGCAGGAATGACGCAGGAGGCGCACGTGACGCAGGGACCGCTTACGACGGAGGCCGGCGCGCCGGTGGCCGACAACCAGAACAGCGAGACTGCGGGCGTCGGCGGCCCCGTCCTCGTCCAGGACCAGCTCCTGCTGGAGAAGCTCGCCCACTTCAACCGCGAGCGCATCCCGGAGCGGGTCGTGCACGCCCGAGGCGCCGGCGCGTACGGCACCTTCACGCTCACCCGTGACGTCTCGCAGTGGACGCGTGCCGCCTTCCTCTCCGAGGTGGGCAAGCAGACCGAGACCTTCCTGCGCTTCTCGACGGTCGCCGGCAGCCTCGGCTCCGCCGACGCCGTCCGGGACCCGCGGGGCTGGGCGCTGAAGTTCTACACCGAGGAGGGCAACTACGACCTCGTCGGCAACAACACCCCGGTGTTCTTCATCAAGGACGCCATCAAGTTCCCCGACTTCATCCACACCCAGAAGCGCGACCCGTACACCGGCTCGCAGGAGGCGGACAACGTCTGGGACTTCTGGGGCCTGTCGCCCGAGTCCACCCACCAGGTGACGTGGCTGTTCGGCGACCGCGGCATCCCCGCCTCGTACCGCCACATGGACGGCTTCGGCTCGCACACCTACCAGTGGAACAACGAGGCCGGCGAGGTCTTCTGGGTCAAGTACCACTTCAAGACCGACCAGGGCATCAGGAACCTCACGACCGAGGAGGCCGTGAACGTCTCCGGTCTCGACCCCGACTCGCACCAGCGCGACCTGCGTGAGGCGATCGAGCGCGGCGACTTCCCGACCTGGACGGTGCAGGTGCAGATCATGCCGGCGGCCGAGGCGGCGACCTACCGTTTCAACCCGTTCGACCTCACCAAGGTGTGGCCGCACGCGGACTACCCGCCGGTCGAGATCGGCAAGCTGGAGCTCAACCGCAACCCGGAGAACGTCTTCGCCGAGGTCGAGCAGAGCATCTTCAGCCCCGCGCACTTCGTGCCGGGCATCGGCCCCTCGCCCGACAAGATGCTCCAGGGCCGCCTCTTCGCGTACGGCGACGCCCACCGCTACCGCGTCGGCATCAACGCCGACCACCTGCCGGTGAACCGTCCGCACGCCACCGAGGCGCGTACGCACTCCCGTGACGGCTTCCTGTACGACGGCCGCCACGGAGCCGCGAAGAACTACGAGCCGAACAGCTTCGGCGGCCCGTTCCAGACGGACCGCCCGCTGTGGGGGGCCACCTCCGTCACCGGGGTCACCGGCAACACCGAGGCGCCGGTCCACTCCGAGGACAACGACTTCGTGCAGGCGGGCAACCTGTACCGGCTGATGTCCGAGGACGAGAAGGAGCGGCTGGTCGGCAACCTGGCGGGCTTCATCTCCAAGGTCTCGCGCGACGACATCGCCGAGCGCGCGATCAGCAACTTCCGCCAGGCCGACGCGGACTTCGGCAAGCGGCTGGAGGTCGCGGTCCAGGCACTGCGCGGCTGACACCGGCACTGGAACGCTTGCCGTCGCGGGCGGGCCGGACCTCCTCCGTACCGGGGAGGTCCGGCCCGTCCGCCGTGTCTGTCCTGTCCGTCTCAGGCCGGGGCGGGCTGACGGAGCGGTGCCCAGCAGCGGATGATGTCGCGGACCGAGACGATGCCGGCCGGCTCTCCGCGGTCGAGGACGATGAGATGGCGGAAGCCGCCGTGCGCCATGGCCCGGGCGGCCTCCTCCAGCGTCCAGGTCGGGGTGGCGAACACCACGGCGGTGGTCGTGTGGGCGTGTGCCCGCTCCGTGTCCGGGCTCTGGCCCAGGCCGACGGAGTTGAGGATGTCGCGCTCGGTCAGTATGCCGATCCCGCTGCCGTCGGGGTCGAGGACCACGGCCGCACCGATGCGGCGCGCGGACATCAGGGCGGCGGCCTTGCGAAGGGTGTGGGCGGGGCCGATGGTGAGGACCACCGTGCTCATGGCGTCACGGACGAGCATGGACGGAGCCACCTCCTAGGAATCCGTTCGTTAACGGATTCACAAGTTCACAAGTGGGGGGACTCTCAGAGTCGCAGCCAAAGGAAGGGTCAACAAGAGGGCGGACGAGGACGGTTCGGGGCGGGCGGGGACGGTCCGAGGCGTGCCCGGTGGCCCAGGGCGTGAGCACTGGGACCGTACGCCCCGGCGACTCCACACGTCCCGTCGGCGCCGGTCGTTCCGTGCGTCTCAGTAGCGCTGGTTGAGGTATCCCAGCAGCTCGTCGTGCAGGATGCCGTTCGACGCCGCCGCGTTGCCGCTGTGCGGGCCCGGGCGGCCGTCGAGGCCGGTGAAGGAACCGCCCGCCTCGGTCACCACGATCGCGGTGGCCGCCATGTCCCACAGCGACAGCTCGGGCTCCGCGCAGATGTCGACCGAGCCCTCGGCCACCATCATGTACGGCCAGAAGTCGCCGTACGCGCGCGTGCGCCACACCTCGCGGCTCAGGTCCAGGAAGCCGTCCAGCAGGCTGCGCTCCTCCCAGCCGCTCAGTGAGGAGTAGGCGAACGAGGCGTCCCGTATGTGCGACACCCCGGACACCTTCAGCCGGGACGCGGACGACAGACTGCGGCCGGTGAACGCGCCGTGGCCCTTCGCCGCCCACCAGCGACGGCCCAGCGCGGGGGCGGAGACCACGCCGACGACGGGCTGGAAACCGCCCTCGCCCGCCTCCATCAGCGCGATCAGCGTGGCCCAGACGGGCACACCGCGTACGTAGTTCTTGGTGCCGTCGATCGGGTCGATCACCCAGCGGCGGGGGCCCGTGCCCTCGACCCCGAACTCCTCGCCGAGGATCGCGTCGCGCGGCCGTGCCCGCTGGAGGTGGCCGCGGATCAGTTCCTCGGCGGCCTTGTCGGCCTCGCTCACCGGGGTCATGTCCGGCTTGGTCTCGACCTTGAGGTCGAGCGCCTTGAACCGGTCCATCGTCGCGGCGTCGGCGGCGTCCGCCAGGACATGGGCGAGGCGCAGGTCATCGCGGTAGTCGGGCATGCGTGAACGGTACCGGTCCGCGGGCCGCGGGAAGAAGGGCGGGGCTGTGGGGAGGGTGCCGGCCGCGGGCGGCCGGCCATGCCTCGCGCACGGCTACGCACCGGTACGGCGCCGCGCACTGGTACGGCGCCGCGCACCGGTACGGCGCCGCGCACTGGTACGGCGCCGCGCAC
>NZ_JABTYA010000240.1:0-505 GCF_013302945.1 Streptomyces sp. 8P21H-1
CGGCGTGGGCGGGGCGGACCGTGGTGCTGGCCGAGGACGTGCGGCAGGCCGCGCTCCTCGCGCTGCCGCACCGGCGGCGGCGCAACCCGTTCGACGCGCCGGGCCTCGACGAGGACAAGCTCGACGAGACGCTGGAGGAGTTCGAGGGCGGGGACGGCTCCGAAGGTTCCGGGGATTCCGGGGATTCCGGGGATTCCGGGGATTCCGGGGAGTCCGGGGATTCCGGGGATTCCGGGGATTCCGGGGATTCCGGGGACGACGATCCGGATCCGGATCCGGACGGGCCCGGTGGCGGGCAGTCCCCACCGGACGGACCCGACGGCGGCGACGGCGACGGTTCCGGTGAGGTGCCCGCGCAGGGCAGGCCGTCCGAGCCGTCCGAGTCCTCCGGGAACGGGCAGGCGCCGTCCCCCGGCGCCGGTGAGCAGTCCCCCGTGCGGGCCGCCGAACCCTTCCGCACGAAGGTGCTGAGCGTGCCGGGGCTGGGCGAGGGGGCCGCGGGGCG
>NZ_JABTYA010000241.1:0-5156 GCF_013302945.1 Streptomyces sp. 8P21H-1
CCCCGGCCGTGGCCGGTCGCGGCGATTCCCGCGCCCCCGGCCGTGGGTGGACACGGCGTTGCCCGCGGCCCCGGCGGGGCGCTCCTAGAGCTCCCCGCCCTCCAGTTCGTGGCGGAGGTCGTCCAGTTCCGAGCCGCCCGCCATCTGGCGGGTCAGTTCGTCCAGGGTGATCTCCTCCCTGGTGTGGCTGCCGATCGACCGGCCTCGTTTGAGGAGGACGAAGCGGTTGCCGACCAGGTACGCGTGGTGGGGGTTGTGGGTGATCAGGACGACGCCCAGGCCCGCGTCCCGTGCGGCGGCCACGTACTTCAGGACCACTCCGGACTGCTTCACGCCCAGGGCCGCGGTCGGCTCGTCGAGGACGAGGACCTTCGCGCCGAAGTGGACCGCGCGGGCGATGGCCACGCACTGGCGCTCGCCGCCCGAGAGGGTGCCGATGGGCTGGTCGACGTCGCGCAGGTCGATGCCCATGCGCAGCAGCTCCGCACGGGTCGTGCGGCGCATGAGGCCGACGTCCAGGCGCTTGAAGGGGCCGGCGCCCTTGCGGGGCTCGGAGCCGAGGAAGAAGTTCCGCCAGACCGGCATCAGGGGGACGACGGCGAGGTCCTGGTAGACGGTGGCGACACCGCGGTCCAGGGCCTCCCGCGGGGACGCCGGCCGGATGTCCTCGCCCTCGATGCGGAAGGTGCCCGTGTCGTGCCGGTGCAGCCCAGCGATGATCTTGATGAGGGTGGACTTGCCGGCTCCGTTGTCACCGAGGACGCAGGTGATCTCCCCCGCGTGGACCTCCAGGGAGACGCCCTCCAGGGCGCGGACGCCGCCGTAGTGCTTGCTGACGCCGTCCAGTTCCACCAGGGGCGTGTGTCCGGCGTTCCGGACGGGCCGCGTCATGCCGTGGCCTCCGCCCGCTTGCGGACCCAGGCGTTCAGCAGGGTCGCCAGGAGCAGCATCGCTCCCAGGAAGAACTTGAACCAGTCGGGGTTCCACTCGGCGAACACGATGCCCTTGTCGGTCATGCCGAAGATCAGCGCGCCGACCGCCGAGCCGATGGCGGAGCCGTAGCCGCCGGTGATCAGGCAGCCGCCGATGACGGCCGCGATGATGTACGTCAGCTCCTTGCCGACGCCCTCCCCCGACTGCACGGCGTCGAAGGAGAAGAGCAGGTGCTGCCCGGCGATCCAGGCGGCGAGGGCCACCCCCGCGTAGAGGCCGATCCTCGTCGCGTCGACGGGGACGCCGACCGCGCGGGCCGCTTCCTTCCCGCCGCCGACGGCGAAGATCCAGTTCCCGGCGCGGGTGCGCAGCAGGATCCAGGAGGCGAGGGCCACCAGGCCCAGCCACCACAGGATGGTGACCTTGAAGTCGACGCCGCCGACGGTGAGGACGGAGGCGAAGAGCGCCTTCGCGGAGGAGAACCCCTCCATGTCGGCGATCGTCCTCGTGGAGACGGTGCCGCTGATCAGCTTGGTGAAGCCGAGGTTCAGCCCGGTCAGCATCAGGAAGGTGCCGAGCGTGATGATGAAGCTGGGCAGCCTGGTGCGGGTCAGCACGTAGCCGTTGAAGAAGCCGAGCGCGAGGGTGGCCAGGAGCGACACCCCGACGCCCACCCAGACGTTCGCGGTGAGCTGGTAGCTGACCATCGACGAGATCAGCGCGGACGACGTCACCATGACGCCCGCGGACAGGTCGAACTCGCCGCCGATCATCAGCAGCGCGACGGGCACCGCCATGATGCCGATGGTGGAGGCCGCGTACAGCACGGTGCTCAGACCGGCCGCCCGGACGAAACCGTCCGCGACCAGCGCGAAGAAGAGGAAGACGGCGAGTGCGCCGACCACCGAGCCGAGCTCGGGGCGGCCGAGCAGTCTGCGCAGCGGCGAGGTCCTCGTCAGTCGTTCGTCCGCGGAGGGGGCCGTCCCGTCCGCGGAGGGGGCCGTCGCCGTCATCGGGTGCCCCGCTCCGCGTACCGCTTCAGCTCGGCGGCCCGGTCCCTGGTGATGATCTGCGGCCCGGTGAGGACGGGCCGGCCCCCGCCGAGCGTGTCGGCGTTGTACCTGTACAGCCAGAGCAGGTCCACGGCCTCGTACCCCTGGAGGTACGGCTGCTGGTCAACGGCGAATCCGAGGGTGCCGTCCTCCAGCGCGGCGGCGACCTTGGCGTTCAGGTCGAAGGTGGCGATCTCGGCCTTGCTGCCCGCGTCCTGCCCGGCCTTGACCGCGGTGTCCGCGTAGGGCGCGCCGAGCGTGACGACGGCGTCGACGGACGGATCGGCCTGGAGCTTGGCGCCGACGGAGGACTGGACGGCCGACATGTCGGTGCCCTCGACGTACAGGTTCTGCACGCTGCCGCCGAAGGTCTTCTTCACTCCCGCGCAGCGCTGCTCGTGGCCGACGTTGCCCTGTTCGTGCAGGACGCAGAGGGTCTTCTTCCGGCCGCGCCTGTTCAGCTCGTCCCCGACGGCCTCGCCGGCGATCGTCTCGTCCTGGCCGATGTGGGTGAGCGCGCCGAACGCCCTGGACTCCTCGGAGCCGGAGTTCACGGTGACGACGGGGATGCCGGCCTTCACCGCGCGTGCGACCGCGCTCTTCATGGCGTCGGGCTTGGCGAGCGTGACGACGATCCCGTCGACGCCCTTGTCCACGGCGGCGTCCACCAGCTGCGCCTGCTGCTGGCCCTCGTCGTCGTGCGAGTACAGGAACTTGATGTTGTCCTTGTCGGCGGCCTGCCGGGCGCCGTTCTGGACGATGTCCCAGAAGGTGTCGCCGTCGCCCGAGTGGGTGATCATGGCGACGGTCCAGCGGGGCGTGTCCACCGCGGCCCTTCCCTGGACCGATGCCGCTTTGCGGGCGTCCTCGGCGCGCTTGCCGCCGGTGCTGCTGCACCCGGCCAGGGACGCGCCGAGCGCCCCTGCCACCGCGATGCTGACCCAGGTCCGAAACCGTGCCACGAGGCCGTGCCCTTCTTGCTGCCGAACGTACTGCCGGTCTTGCCGTCGGTCTTGCTGTCGATCTTGTTATCGACCTTTTGTCGATACATACGCTGATCCGCCCGTTGATAGGTGGAACAACCAAGTATCAGATACGGAATGAAGCATTCCGGACAGCGGGGTCGCCGGCACTGCCGCGCGGGCACGCGGGTGAGCCGTTCGGGGCAAGAGGGGGGCCGCGGAGGACCTGGGGGTTCGTGCCCGCTCAGGGGCGTACGAGCAGCTGGAACTCGAAGGAGTAGCGCGAGGCGCGGTAGACGTGGGAGCCGAACTCGACGGCGCGTCCCGTGTCGTCGAAGGTGGTGCGCTGCATGGTGAGCAGCGGGGCGCCCGCGGACTCGTCGAGACGCCCGGCCTCCGCCGCCGTGGCGGCGCGGGCGCCGACGGACTGACGGGCGCTGTGCAGGGTGATGCCCGCCACACGCATCAGCCGGTACAGGCCCGTGGCCTCCAGCTGCGCACCGTCCAGGTCGAGCAGGCCGGGGGGCAGGTGGTTGCAGAGGTACGCCATCGGCTCGCCGTGGGCCAGGCGCAGCCGCTCCACCCGGTGCACGTCGCTGCCCTCCGCCACCGACAGGGCGGCCGCGACCTCGGCCGGCGCTGGGACGACGGTGTTGACGAGGACGCGGGTGGCGGGCCGCTGTCCCGCCGCCTCCAGGTCGTCGTAGAGGCTGCTGAGCTCCAGCGGGCGTTTGACCTGGCTGTGCACGACCTGGGTGCCGACCCCCCGGCGGCGTACGAGGAGCCCTTTGTCCACCAGTGACTGGATGGCCTGGCGGACCGTGGGCCGGGACAGGCCGAGGCGGCCGGCGAGTTCTATCTCGTTGCCCAGCAGACTGCCCGGGGTCAGCGCGCCGCGCTCGATCGCCGCTTCGAGCTGCTGGGACAGCTGGAAGTAGAGCGGCACCGGGCTGTTCCGGTCGACGCTGAGCTGGAGCGGCGTGGTGGGGTCCACATCTGGTTTGGGCACGGCCCCGAGCGTAGCTCCGGTGCATGATGACGGGAAGTTGTGAGGTTCGATTGTCCGGACAAAGAGTTGACAGGGTGTAGGATTCGCCCTCAGCTTTGTCCCATGCGCATCGGACTCATCGGGACGGGTCGTATCGGTACGTTCCACGCGACCGCCCTCAGCCGCCACCGTGAGGTGGGCGGCTCCCTCATCGTCACGGACGCGGACCCCGCACGGGCCCGCCGGCTCGCGGACCGCCTGGGCGCCACCGCGGCCCCCGGCGTGGACCAGATCTTCGCCTGGGGTGTGGACGCCGTGGTCATCACCGCGGCGACCTCGGCACACGGCGAACTGATCGGACGGGCGGCGCGGGCCGGACTGCCCGTCTTCTGCGAGAAGCCCATCGCCCTGGACCTGGCGGGCACCCTCAGGGCCATCGCGGAGGTCGAGGCCGCCGGAACGATCCTGCAGATGGGCTTCCAGCGACGCTTCGACTCCGGCTACACGGCCGCCCGCGAGGCGGTACGGTCCGGGCGGCTGGGACGGCTGCACACCGTGCGCGCGATGACGTCCGACCACACGCCGCCGCCGGCCGAGCACCTGCCGCTCTCCGGCGGCCTGTACCGGGACACGCTCGTGCACGACTTCGACATGGTGCGGTGGGTCACCGGGCGCGAGGTCACCGAGGTCTGCGCGATGGGGTCGGACGCCGGGCCCGCGATGTTCCGCGAGGCCGGTGACATCGACACGGCGGCGGCCGTCCTCTCCCTGGACGACGGCACACTCGCCACGGCGACGGCGACCCGGCTGAACGGCGCCGGTTACGACGTGCGCATGGAGCTGGCCGGGGAGCTGGACCAGATCGGGTCCGGGCTCGACGACCGCACGCCGATCGCCTCCACGGAACCGGCGGGGCCGCCCGCCGCGACCAAGCCGTGGACGGGGTTCCTCGAACGGTTCGGGCCCGCGTACGAGGCCGAGCTGCACGCGTTCGTGGAGGTGGTGCGGGGTGAGCGGGCCAACCCGTGCGACGGGCGCGAGGCGCTGCAGGCGCTGCGTGTCGCGGAGGCGTGCGAGGTGTCGCGGCGTGAGCGGCGGGCTGTTCCGCTGGGGGAGATCCCGGGCGGACGGGACTGATCCCTGCCGGGGGGGTGCCGGGGGGTGCCGGGGGGTGCGTCATCGGCTGCGGCGCCGTCGTGGCCGGTCGCGCAGTTCCCCGCG
>NZ_JABTYA010000242.1:0-1951 GCF_013302945.1 Streptomyces sp. 8P21H-1
CACCCGCGTGGCCATGGACCACCGTGCCGTGGTCGTCGGCCGGGACAGGGAGGCGCTGCTCGCGGGCCTCGACGCGCTGGCCGCCGGCGAAGCCGCCGCCGGTGTCGTGGAGGGCGTCGCGGGCGACGGCTCGGGCGGCGTGGTGTTCGTCTTCCCGGGCCAGGGTTCGCAGTGGGCCGGCATGGCGGTCGAACTCCTCGCCACGAGCCCGGTGTTCGCGTCGCGGATCGCGGAGTGCGCGGCGGCGCTGGAGCCGTTCGTGGACTGGTCGCTGCCGGACGTCCTCAACGGGGTCGAGGGTGCCGCGTCGCTGGAGCGCGTCGACGTCGTCCAGCCCGCGCTGTGGGCGGTGATGGTGTCCCTCGCCGAGGTCTGGCGGTCCCGGGGCGTGGAGCCCGCCGCGGTGCTGGGGCACTCGCAGGGCGAGATCGCCGCCGCGGTGGTGGCGGGCGGACTGTCCCTTCAGGACGGCGCGCGGGTGGTGGCACTGCGGTCGCAGGCGCTGCGCGCCCTGTCCGGGCTGGGCGGCATGGTGTCGGTCGCGCGGGGCGTGCAGGAGGTGCGCGGGCTGCTGGCCGGCTTCGACGGCCGGATCGGCGTCGCCGCCGTCAACGGGCCGTCGTCGGTCGTCGTCTCCGGTGACGCCGACGCCCTGGACGAGTTCCTGGCCGGGTGCGAGCAGGCCGGTGTCCGGGCGCGCAGGGTGGCCGTGGACTACGCCTCGCACTCGGCGCACGTCGAGCGGATCGAGGAGGAGCTCGCGGAGCTGCTGGCCCCGGTCGCCGGACGGTCCTGCGCGGTGCCGTTCTACTCCACCGTCTCCGGGTCGGTGATCGACACCGCCGAACTGGACGGCGGCTACTGGTACCGCAACCTGCGCGGGACGGTCGAGTTCGAGGCGGCGACGCGTGCGCTGCTGGCCGACGGCTTCCACGTCTTCGTCGAGGTGAGCGCGCACCCGGTCGTCGCGACCGGGGTGCAGGAGACCATCGAGGACGCGGGCGCGCGCGCCGGTGTGGTCGGCACGCTGCGCCGCGACGAGGGCGGCCCGGAGCGCTTCGCCCTCTCCCTGGGCGAGGCGTGGGCGCTGGGCGCCGGCGTCGACTGGGACACGTACTACGAGGGCACCCGGCCCCGCCGCGTCGACCTCCCCACGTACGCCTTCCAGCGGCAGCACTACTGGCCGCGCTTCGCCGACCTCGGCGGGGACGTGACCTCCGCCGGTCTCGACTCGCCCGACCACCCGATGCTGGGCGCCTCCGTCGAACTGGCCGGCGGCGACGGCCTGGTGGCCACCGCCCGCTGGTCGCTGCGCACCCACCCCTGGCTCGCCGACCACGCCGTGTCCGGCACCGTCATCGTGCCCGGCACCGCGCTCGTGGAGTCCGTGATCCGCGCCGGTGACGCCCTCGGCTGCGGCCAGGTCGACGAACTCACCCTCCAGGCCCCCGTCGTCCTCCAGGAGCGCGGCGAGGTCCAGGTGCAGATCGCGGTCGGCGAGCCCGACGCGTCCGGCCGCCGCCCCGTCACCGTCCACACCCGGTCCGCCGGGTCCGACGGCCACACCGAGGACCTGTGGACGCTGCGCGCCCAGGGCACCCTCGGCCGGTCCGGCGAGCCCGCCGTGGACCGGCCCGAGGACTTCACCGTGTGGCCGCCGCGCGGTGCCGCCGCCGTCGCCGCCGAGGGCTTCTACGACCTCCTCGCGGGCCGCGGCTACGAGTTCGGGCCCGTCTTCCAGGGCGTCCGCGCCACCTGGAGCCGCGGCGACGACATGTTCGCCGAGGTCGTCCTGCCCGAGCAGGTCCGCGGCGACGCCGGACGCTTCGGCATCCACCCCGCGCTCCTCGACGCCGCCCTGCACGCGGCCCACCTCGCCCCGGGCGGCGACGACCGCGTGGTCGTGCCGTTCGCCTGGTCCGGGGTGTCGCTGCACGCCGCCGGCGCCACC
>NZ_JABTYA010000243.1:0-1307 GCF_013302945.1 Streptomyces sp. 8P21H-1
AGCCCGCCGAACGGTCCGCCGCCGAGGGTGAGGGCGGGGTCGGTGCGGCCGGTCACGGGCGGCTCAGCGCGGCGATCCGCGCTGCCTCCGCCGGGTAGCGGGCGGCGAGTCCGGTCCCGTCCCCGTGCTCGTACCCCTCGTAGGTGAAGCCCGGCGCCATCGTGCAGCCGAAGAACGACCACGCGCCGTCGGCGGCGACCCGCGCGCCCATCCAGGTGCGCGCGGGCACGGTGAACTGGACGTGCTGGCCGCCGAGGACGTCCGGGCCGAGCAGGACCGTACGGGACGTGCCGTCGGGGGCGAGGAGCAGCAGCTCCAGCGGGTCCCCCAGGTAGAAGTGCCAGGTCTCGTCGGACGGAAGGCGGTGCAGGGCGGAGAAGTCACCCGGCCGCGAGGTCAGGAGGGCCACGATCGCGGAACCCTCGGGCCGTCCGTCGGGCCGTTCGGGACCCGCCCAGGTACGGCTGAAGAGGCCGCCCTCCCTGGGAATGGGTTCCAGCCGGTAGTGGGCGGCCAGGGCTTCGGGAGTGATGTCATCGGGCACCCGCCGACGTTACAGCTCCCCGGCGGCGCTCCGCGGGTGGACGCGGTCCCTGTGGAGGAAAGCCAGTTGGGCCTCCTTCTCCGGCAGGTACACCCCCGGCAGGTCGACCTCCGGCAGCACGACGGAGGGGCCGAGCACGAAACCCTGCCGGAGCAGGCGGGCGACGGCCCGCTCGTTGCGGACGTCGGGCTCGACCACGACCCGCCGCCGGTCGAGGACGCGCAGGACGTACGTGGTGAAGGCCTTCAGCAGAGCGGTGCTGTAGCCGGCCCGGCCGACGCCCTCGGGGGGCGGGCCGATGAGCAGGTGGACGCCGATGTCGCCGGGTTCCACCGTGTAGCACTCGCTCACCCGGTCGGCCTCCGGTTCGTACGTCTGGAAGAGCGCGGCCGGTTCGCCGTCCACGACGGCGAGGTAGGCGTGGTGCGTGTCGAGCGAGCCGAGGTGCCGGTACGTCTCCAGCACCTGCTCCCTGGTGAAGCCGCCCATGCCCCAGAACCGGGCCCGTTCGGCCGTCACCCAGTGGTGGAGCACGTCCAGGTCGGCCTCCGGGTCCACGGGGACGACGCGGACGGTGCCCAGGCCCTCGACGGCCTCCTCGTGGACGGCGACGCGATCACGGCCGGTCGTGTACGGCGTCGTCGCCGCGCCCGCCGTCGCCGCGTCCGTCGTCGCCGCGTCCGTCGTCGCCGCGTCCGTCGTTGCCGTACTGGTCGTTCTGGTCGCTGTACTCGCTGTACTCGCTGTACTCGCTGTACTCGCT
>NZ_JABTYA010000243.1:1313-28251 GCF_013302945.1 Streptomyces sp. 8P21H-1
TTGCACTCGTCACGGTTGTCCTCGTCCTTCTTGCTGAGCTGGTTCCAGTCGGTGGTCACAGGGGCGAGTTCTCCCCTCAGCCACAGGGGCAGTTGGTCGCGGTGGTGCGGGGAGCCCGGTACGCCCGACGCGCCGAACGGCACCCCCCAGAGGCTGTCCTCACGCCGTGCCAGGTCCCACACGTAACGGGCGGCGGGACCCCGCGCGGCCCGGTCGGTGAGGCCCGGCACGGCCGAGGTGCACAGCACGCAGTCGTGGTCACCGGCGAGTGCGGGCTCCTCGTCGTCGTACGCCGGGTCCGGCACCGCCCGCCAGGGCGCGAGGCGGTGGGTGTCGCCCCAGGTGCCTGTCGGCGGGTCCCCGGCGACCTCCTCCAGGGCCGCCCTGACGACCTCGGCGCGGTCGATCCCGTAGAGGTCCCGCGCCCTGAGGAGGTTCTCCAGGGCGAAGGCGACACGGGGGACGAGGGCGAGCCAGGGCCGGAGCACCTCGGGGTACGACGGGGGCCGGGTCAGCGGGGCCAGGGCGGGGTGGCCCGCGAGACGGCGTACGACGGCGCCGCGGACCGCCGCGTAACCGGCCGCCTCCTCGCTGTCCGCGGCCATGTGGCGGTCCCAGCCCAGGAGGCGCCCGCGCAGGGCGGCGGCCGCGGGGGTGAGGCCGTCGAGGGCGGCGATCCGGTCCAGCAGCGGGGCAGCGGAGGCGAGGTGGGTGTCCATGTGGAGGACGGCCATGTCGGCGGCCCTCCAGTCCTTCCTCGGGCCGAGGAGGGCGCGCAGGCGGGCGGCCCGGTGCGGCGGCGCGAACTCGACACCGAGCGGGGTGGCGGGGCCCCGCTGGTTGGCCATGACCGCGATGCCGTCCTCGATCGCGCCCCGCGGCATGTCCGCGTACCGGTCCTGCCATTCGTGGCCGGGCTCCCAGGCCGCGACGACGCGGACGCCGTTCACCGGGTTCCGCGACGGCACCCGGCCCGCGACGCGGTGGAGCAGGCCGCCTTCGGTGTCGGCGGCCTGGACGACGTTGACGGGCTCGGCCCAGTCGTCGAAGGCACGGTCCACATCGGCGACGCTGCGCGCGCGCAGGAGGGGGAGGAGGGCGCTGAAGCCCAGGTCCCCGGAGACGCGGGGCGGGTAGCGGAGGCTGATGGGTCCGGCCGCGGTCTCACCGTCGCCGTCACCATCGCCGTCGCTGTCGTTGCCCTCGTTGCCCTCGTTGCCGTCACCATTCCCGTCGCCGTCGCCGTCGTTCTCGGCGCCGGTGATGATGATCGGGCCGCGAGCGGTCTCGATCACCTCGACCTCGACCTCGGCCTCGACCTCGGATCCGTCCCCGGACCCGGACCCGGCCGTGTCGCCGCCGGCCACCTCGATCGTCTCGACGTGACGGGAGGCGGGTTGCCACCTCCCGTCCGGGCCGAGGGCCTCGACGCGTTGGTCCGCACCGTCGCCGGACCGCCTGAGCCGCTCCCGGTACAGGTCCTGGTAGTCGGCCATCGCGTTGGTGATCGACCAGGCCACCGTGCCCGTGTGGCCGAAGTGCGCGATGCCGGGGACGCCCGGCACGGCCAGGCCCACGACGTCGAACTCCGGGCAGGCGAGCCGGATCTGCTGGTAGACGCCCGGGGCCTCGATGAAGCGGTGCGGGTCGCCCGCGAGGACCGGCCGTCCCGTCGCGGTGCGTTCGCCGGTGACCAGCCAACCGTTGCTGCCGGCCGTCCCGGTCCCGTCGGTGGCGAACAGTCCGACCGCGTCGGGACCGAGGTGGCGTACGACCTCCTCGCGCCACAACTTGGCGGGGAACCCGGCGAACAGGATGTGCGTGGCGAGCCAGACGCCCAGCGGCGTCCACGGTTCCCACCGGCCCGGGGCGAGGGAGACCGTCGCGAACTCGGGTGTCCTGCGGGCCCCTTCGGGCAGGCCCTGGTTGACCCCGTCGACGTACGCCCGGACCCAGGCGGCGGTCTCGGGGTCCTGTCTCTCCAGGGCCGTGAAACAGCGTCTCGCCGTGTCGTCGAGCCGGGCCTGTCTCGCGAACCGGTCCCAGGCGAGCGCGTCCGCGCCGAGGAACGAGGCCGAGGTGCCGCGGGCCCGGTGCCGCTCCACCTCGATCTGCCAGGCACGGTCGAGCGCCGTGGCCAGACCCTGCGCACGGGCCAGTTCGAGTACGTCGTCCGCGCGCAGGTGCGGTACGCCCCAGGCATCGCGGTAGATCTCGACAGTCACCCTGCGTCTCCCATTGGCTTTAGGTTAGGCTCACCTAAGTAAGGTGTGCCGGAATCGTACGCGAAGGGTGAAAACGCCATGGGGCAGGGGCACGGCTGGGAGGGAGCGGTCCTCAAACTGTTCCGCGGCAAGGACTTCACGTTCACGGTGCTGGGCGCGGAGGACGTGACCGAGCGCTACCGCCGGCTGCGCCTCGACGACGGCGGCATGCTCGCGGCGACCGGGGTGCACCCCACCATGTGGGTACGCCTGTGGTTCGACAACGCGGGCAAACCGCACCAGCGGGCGTACACGCTCGTGGACCCGGATCCGGCCACCGGGACCTTCGACCTGGAGTTCGCCCTGCACGAGGGGTGCGCGAGCGACTGGGCGCGGGCCGCGAAGCCGGGGGACACGATCGAGGCCACGGTCCAGGGCACGGGCTTCACGCACCCGGACCCGGCCCCGTCCCGGGTACTGGCCGTCGCCGACGCGGCGTCCCTCCCCGCGCTCAACTCCCTCCTGGACGCGCTGGGCCGGGTGCCCGCGACGATCTGGTTCGAGACGGCCGCGGGCGCCGATGACAGTGCCGACGGTGTCGGCGCGGCCGATTCCGCCGACGCCACGGGCACCACGGGCACCACGGGGCGTGCCGCGAGTACCGGGGCGGGCGCCGGTAAGGGCACGTACGGTCTGCCCTTCCGGGTGGACACGAACCTCCACGACCTCCGCACGGTGCCCCGCCTCGACGGGGGCGCCCATCTGGTGGCCCAGGTCCGGGCCGCCGTGCCGGAGCTGCTGGAGGAGACCGCCGACCCCTATGTCTGGATCGCCTGCGACACGGCGACGACGCGGTCGCTGGCGGCGTACTTCCGCAAAGAACTGGCCCTGCCGAAGCAGCGGGTGAACGCGCTGGGGTACTGGCGGACCGCCTGACCGCACCGGCCGGACGCAACGCCCGCGCACGCGTATGCGGTAGCAATTGCCGGGCCGCCGGCGAATCGGGGGAGCGCCGTCCGCGGCTCCGGAGGGCCGGCTCGACCGGCTCGACCGACAAGAGCATCACCATCTGCCACTTCGGACCCTTCCTCCAGCGTGCCCGGAGCCTGCCCGGCCGCGTTCCGGGTCCGATCCGGGACTATTACCGGTTTGCCCGAATTCACGACCCCATTTACCGCACCGCACTCCGCCGCCATGGCTGCGCCCGGAAGCTCTTGGCCGGTAGGCTTTCCGTGTGATCTTCAAGCGCATCGGAAACGGCCGGCCGTATCCCGACCACGGCCGGGAAAGCACCCGGCAGTGGGCGGATGTCGCGCCGCGCCCGGTCCGCCTCGATCAGTTGGTGACGACCAAGGGCCAGCTCGATCTGGAAACACTGCTCGCCGAGGACTCCACGTTCTACGGCGACCTCTTCGCGCATGTCGTGAAGTGGCAGGGCGACCTGTACCTGGAGGACGGCCTGCACCGCGCCGTCCGCGCAGCGCTGCAGCAGCGCCAGGTCCTGCACGCCCGCGTCCTCGAACTGGACTGAGTTCCCCCCCCGCTCGGTCCGTCCCGGATCCCGGGTCCCGGCGCCCGGGACCCGGGGCGCCGACGCATGCCCTGACTGAGGACCTCTTCGGCCCGCATTCGGTTCACATTCGTCCGTACGCGTCTCGTGCGCCGTGTCCCGTCGCGTCCCGTACGTGTCCCGTGGACGTCTCCTGCGTGTCTCGTACGGGTCTCGTACGGGCTAGCCCGTACGGAAGGCGATCCACGTTCGGGTTGACCCTTTCGGGTTGGACTGAACGCAGGTCAATGATCATCTAGTAGGCATCACGGCCTCGGCGCACTACGCTGCGCTCATGAGCATGCTCACTCCCCCTGGCATGGGCGGCCAGTACCGGATCACGGGGGACAAGTACCCGCGGATGCGCCGGAACCAAGGGCGCCGCCGCCTCGTGCTCGCGGTCGTCGCCTCCGTCGCCGCGCTCGGTCTGGTCGGCTGGGGGACCCTGCAGCTCATCGACGTCTTCACGGGCGGCGGCGACAAGGCATCGGCCGCGGCCGCGGCGGCCGCAGCGGGCTGCGGGAGGTCCCCCTCCCCTTCCGCGAGCCCGGTCAAGGCCGTGCCGAAGCCCGGCCAGATCACGGTGAACGTCCTCAACGCCACGTCCCGCACCGGCCTCGCCAAGGACACCGCGGACGCGCTGAAGAAGCGCGGCTTCAGGATCGGCGAGGTGGGCAACGCCTCGAAGGCGTACGACAAGAAGGTCGAGGGGCCCGGCGTGGTGCTCGGCGCGAAGGCCGCCGCCGACACCGCCCTGACCGTCCTCGCCACACAGGTCACCGGCGCCGAGAAGAAGACCGACAGCCGGGTGAAGCCGGCGGAGGTCGACCTGATCCTCGGCAAGGCGTTCAAGGCCCTGGCGCCGGAGAAGGCCGCCGACAGGGCCCTGACCGTCCTGTCCGACCCCGCACCGGCCCCCTCGCCGAGGAAGAAGAACTGCTAGCCCGGCGCCGGACGCCTACTCCGCCGCGCCGTACATGCGGTCTCCCGCGTCGCCCAGGCCCGGGACGATGTAGCCGTTCTCGTTCAGGCGCTCGTCGACCGACGCGGTCACGACCGTGACCGGGGCGCCCGCGAGGTCGCGCTCCATGACCTCGACGCCCTCGGGAGCGGCCAGGAGGACCACCGCCGTCACGTCGTCGGCACCGCGCTTGATCAGTTCCTGGATCGCCGCCACGAGGGTGCCACCGGTGGCGAGCATCGGGTCCAGTACGTACACCTGGCGCCCGGAGAGGTCCTCCGGCATGCGGGTCGCGTACGTGGACGCCTGCAGCGTCTCCTCGTCGCGGATCATGCCGAGGAAACCCACCTCGGCGGTCGGCAGGAGGCGCACCATGCCGTCGAGCATGCCGAGGCCGGCCCGCAGGATCGGTACGACGAGGGGCCGCGGGTAGGACAGCTTGACGCCCGTGGTGCCGGACACCGGGGTCTCGATGTCGACCTGCTCGGTGCGCACGTCCCGGGTGGCCTCGTAGGCGAGCAGGGTGACCAGCTCGTCGGCGAGCCGACGGAAGGTCGGGGAGTCGGTGCGGCGGTCGCGCAGCGTGGTGAGCTTATGGGCGACCAGAGGGTGGTCGACGACGTGGAGACGCATGCCGCAAGGGTATCCGGGTCGTCCCCGGGCGCCCCCGTCGCCGCTTCCGATCGCTCCCGGCCGCCTGCGGCCGTTCTCGCGGCTCCGCGGTTCGGTGGGAGTTCGCCGCTGCCACCGCGCAAACCACCGGTGGCATCAAACCGTCTGCCGGAGGGAAAGTGGGAATGACCGACTGGGGGTGTTGCCGATGCCGGACCCGGAGCAGTGGAACCGGGAAGACCTGGAGAGTGATGCCCAGCGCCGCAGGCGCCGGGCCCAGTTCCTCCGGGACCTCAAGGAGGCGCGGGAGCTGCGCGACAGGGTGCAGCCGCGGCGGGCCAAGACGGCCCGGCTCCGCCACGCCATGCGCATGCGGACATTCCGTTGGTAGCCGTACGGCAGCGGTTCGTGCCCCGGCGCCGTGCACGACCCGCCCCCGGCGCGCCCGTACGGCCCCCGCGGCGCGACCCGCCGGGCAGTCCTCGGACAGCCGCGTACGGAGCGGACGTTCCGGCGGCGTACGATCCCGCTGTCGGTGGGCGCCGGGCGCCCAGGTGAGGCCGTACGGCGGCGCGGTGCACGCGCCACGCGACCGGGCGTGAGAACGCGACCGGGACACAGCGAGCCGAAGACCTCTCCTGAACGCTCTGTTTCTGCCACGATTCCGAGTGGGCGGGGCTCGGAGCACGCAGTCCCCCGCCCGACCTCCGCCGGGAGGACCCCCAACCGGCACGCCTAGGACCAGTGGGAGAGTCACGGTGTACTTCGCCGCACTGCTCGCGCGCACCGAAGACGGGTGGGAAGCGAGCGACACAGAGCTCGACGATGTGGAGACCCTGTCGGATCTGAGCGACCTGGCCCGCGAAGCCTCGGTCGACGACGACACGGTCCTCGTCTACATCGAGCAGGAGGACGCGTGGTTCGGAGTCGTCCGCGTGGACGGTGAGGAGGACCCTCGTATCTACGTCTCGGACGCCGCGGCCGCCGCACGCAGTTCGTACGGCGAGATCCTGCTCACGGACGAACTGCTCGGAAGGGATCCCGGTGACGACGGCGTCGCCGATCTGGACTCCCTCGACCTCGACGGCACGGAGGACGGTGAGACCGGGGACGGGGCCGACGACGACGAGGACGACGACGTCGGCACCACCGCCAAGGGCCGGATCGTGCCGTCCGGGCCCATCGGAGACCGCGAGGTCCTCGCCGATCTCGGCGTGAGCGAGAAGGAGTTGCTGGCCCTGGACAGCACCGACGCGCTCAGCGAGATCGCCGATGTCCTCGGGGCGGCGGAGGTTCTGGAGGCCGTTCGCTGACCCCGTCGAACGCAGCGGAGGAACAGAACCCCGTACCCGGCCCCGCCGACGTCCCCGTCCTCGGTCCCGTCGGCACTCCCGTACCCGATCCCGTCGGCATGCCCTCTGTGTCCGGCCCCGTGTCCGGGCTCGCGTCCGGTCCCGTCGGTGACCCCGTGCGCGATCCCTGGCGGGCCGCGATGCGGCTCGCCCTGGACGAGGCCGTACTGGCGGGCCGGGGCGGTGACGTGCCCGTCGGCGCCGTCGTGCTGTCCCCGGACGGCACGACGGTGCTCGCCGCCGGGCACAACGAGCGTGAGGCCGCCGGTGACCCGACCGCCCACGCCGAGGTGCTGGCGATCCGCCGGGCCGCCGCCCGGACCGGGCAGTGGCGGCTCACCGGCTGCACGCTCGTCGTCACCCTCGAACCCTGCACGATGTGCGCCGGCGCGCTCGTGCAGTCCCGGGTGGACCGGGTCGTCTACGGCGCCCGCGACGAGAAGGCGGGCGCGGCCGGCTCCCTCTGGGACGTCGTACGCGACCGTCGGCTCAACCATCGTCCGGAGGTGATCGCCGGCGTGCTCGACGAGGAGTGCGCCCGGCTGCTCACCGACTTCTTCCGCGGCCGGTGAGACCCCCTCGCCACCCTCCTCACCACCCCGTCACCGGCCTTGCGCACCGCTCCCCGCCCAGCCAGCGTCCCGCCCCCGTCCCGCCCGGACCGACCGTCGCACACGGATTTCCGAGCACGGCCCATCGTGGGCTAGGATCTCTCTCGGTAGCGTGTCCGAGCGGCCGAAGGAGCTCGCCTCGAAAGCGAGTGTGGCGCAAGTCACCGAGGGTTCAAATCCCTCCGCTACCGCAGGTAGACGAAGGGCCCGATCCAGCGGATCGGGCCCTTCGCGTTTCTCCGTCTCAGTTTCCGTCTCAGTTGACCGGCTAGCTAGTGCTGGGCCGCGCCATCACCAGCACCTGAACATCAGCCTTCGACTGACTTGGACAGCACGAAACGCTCAAGGTGACCGTCATCCTGCGCAGCCGAGTCAAGCGGGCGGTATGCGCATTTTCATGCCAATTCTCCCCGACTGACCTGTGAGCGTAACTACAAAACGCCGATTCCGTTAGGTGCGCCAGCCTTCGACACAGGAGGATTTCGGTGACCCGAGGAGCCCGCCGGAGCAACTTCCTACGGCCGTTCCGGCGAGCCCCCATTCGGGTCGACAGTTCCCTTCACAGAACAGGACCCACAGATGGACCGTACACAGCCTGCCCGCGACGGAACGCCTCTTTCGAAGGCGATCCTCATCACGCTGGTTGCCCTCTTTGCCGTGGTTGTCGGCCTTTTGATGGGCATTTACGCCAGCCGTGTGGGCGACCTCACGTTCTACTCGGCCTCTGCCGCAGGGGGTGGAGCGTGGTTTGTGGCCTTCACTCTGGGGCTGATGATCCTGTCGTACCTGCGGGAGTAGGTTCATCAGCATGTTGATCCGGTGGCCGCCACGGAAGTGGCGGCCACCATCATGCTTGCCTCTTTCCGTCCCCATCGGGGGTCGAACATCTACAGTTCTGGGCCGGCCGCGCCCGGCTTCCAAATGAGTCCGTCAACCTGCCGCGCCACGTCTGTCCGGACCGTGTCGACCATGTGTTGGTACCGCGCAGCCATGGCCGTAGTGGACCATCCCATAATCCCCATCACGGCTCGCTCGGAGACTCCGAGGATCAGTAGAACCGTCGCGGCGGTGTGGCGAGCGTCGTGCAGTCGACCGTCCCGAACCTTGGCGTCGGAAAGCAGCTCCTTCCAGTCGTCGTAGTCGGTGCGGGGCGGGGTGCCGCGTCCATCCGGAGTAGCGAACAGCCAACCCTCATCCGCCCACTTCTCCCCCGCCGCCGCCCGTTCGGCATCCTGCTTCACCCGGTGAGCCCTCAACAGGTCTACGAGCTGCGCAGGCAGACCGACCGCCCGGCGTCCGGCCCGTGACTTCGTGTCCGCCGTCTCCGGATTCGTGCGCTGCCTCTGCGGGCAGTACCCGGCCTTACGACCGCAGGGGCTCCCGCATCCATGGGCGTAGCGCGGACGGCGACGGCTCCGACGCACCATCAGCACTCCGCGTTCGGCGTCCACGTCGGTCCACTTCAGCCCGAGGGCCTCACCTTGCCGGAGCCCGAGCGCCAGCGCCACGGCCCAGCGAGCCGAGTTACGGCGGTCGTCAGCGGCGCGCAGGAGCCGCTTTACCTCCTCAACCGTGTACGGCTCGATCTCCTCCTCGCTCACCCGGGGCGCCTTGGCGAGCTGCACGGGATTGCGTGCGAGGTGGCCGCGTCGTACCGCCTCGTTGAGGGCGGTACGGAAGGTGCGGTGAATCTGATGGATCGTCCCGGCCCTACGGCCAGCCGTCTGCATCCTCCCGTAGAAGCGCTCGATGTGCTCGGGACCGAGCTTGTCGAGACGATGAGCCCCGAGTGCGGGGATCAGATGCTTCCGCACGGCAACTCCGTATCCGACCATCGTGTTCTCGTTGACCGCGAGCGGTGCGATGGTGTCGACCCAATGCGTCAGCCACGCTTCCACGGTCCAGGCCCGGCCCGCCTTACGCATGGCTCCGCTGTCGCGCTGCTTCTCCAGCTCACGCACGGCGGCCGTCACTTCGGCACGGGTCTTACGTTCGACGTGCCGGCGGTCCGGCTTGCCGTCGTCGCGGATGCCGACGGTCACACGACCGTGCCACTTTCCGTCTTTGCTCTGGTAGATGGACGAACGGCCGTTGGGCTGACGGGTGCGCTTCTTGTCCTCCGCCACGGGCGGACTCCTTCGAGTTGGTGTGGAAACAGCCCGGGACGCCACCCCGTGGCGGGGTGGCGTCCCGGTGTGAGGCGATCAGGCAGCGCGCTGCTCAGCGCGGCGGCGTGCGAGGTAGGCGGCCGGAGCGTCGGCGGGGACGCGCCGGAGTCCGCCGACCATCAGAGATTCCAGTTCGCCGGCGCGGATGAGGGCGAAACAGGTGGTGCGGCCGACACGGAGGCAGCGGGCGGCCTCTTCGACGGTCAGGAAAACCGGGGCCGGGGCGCCGGTCTCAGCGAGCGGTGCGATGTCCACAGTGACGGTGCTCATGGCGGGTCCTCCGTGTGCGGGCGGGACGTGTTTCCGAGGGCGCGTCTGTCCGAGGTGCGGATTTCTGCGTCATTGCGTCACCAGCGTCATCCGGGCTTCTGACCTGCTGCTTTGGGTGACGTAGCGCTTCAGGGATGCGTCATTGGTGCGTCATGGGCTGCGTTATCCGTGACGTAGCCCATGACGCAAATGACGCAGGATGACGCAGGCGCGGCCGTCTGCGTCATGCCTGTATACGCAGGTCAGGTGCCGTTTCCTCGGCCGGATGACGCAGATGACGCAGCGTCGTCCCTCTTAGGACAAAGAAGGGGCCGTTTGTTGTGGTGCGGTGCGCCTCAGCGCGTGAAGAAGGGGCCGCTGCGCGGCGCGACCTTTGGGGCGGCGTTCCGCCGGACAAGCAAGAGGAGCACGCCGGGCCGCTGGTGCTCCTCTTGCTTGTCCGGGCGGCGGCGCGGGTCAGAACACCCGTGGCTGCTCGTGTGGAGGCGGGGTGGCCGGGCGGGTCATTTCGAGGTAGCGGCCCACGCTGGTGCGGCCCGAGTCGATGAGGACACCGCGAGCGGCAAGGGTGGGTTGGAGGCGCTTGAGCCGGTCGGAGAGGACTTTGCCGGTGGTCGGCCACCCCTTGGGCAGAGAGCGCAGTTCTTCGCCGCTGTAGAGGCGGCTCAGACAGTGCAGCCACTCCGTGGACGTCATCCGCTGCGCGCCACCCCGCTCGATGGTCTCAGCGTGCTGGAGAACGGTCTGCGCCAACAGGTCGCCCTCGATCACGTCGTCATTGAGGTCGTCCAGGCTGGCCCGGTAGGCGGGAAGCGCTCCAAGGCCGGTGGCTGCGTCGAACTGCGCGCACAGGTGTGCAAAGTCCGCCATCCGCAGGTCGGTAGGGGTCTCCGCCTCCACTGCGCGCACCTTGACCGTGAGATCCAGGAGCGAACCGAGCACGACGGGCAGGGCCTGCGCGTACTCCGCCCACAGCTCCGCCTCCGTGCGCCGCACCCGTGGGCGCTCCAACCGCAGCGGCAACAGCCGTTCCGCCAGGTCGGGCCGGATGACTCCGACATCGATGCCGGTCAGGAGCAGGGGGCGGCGGTATCCGACGCGAAAGACGTCCCCATCGGTAAACAGGGCCCGCTTGACGCTCTCAGCTCCGGTGACGATGCAGCACATCGCATCCGACAGGTCCGGCGTCATGTGGGAAAGGTTGTCCAGCGCGGTCACCCACCCCGCCGCCACCGCCGCGATCAGGTTCTCCTCATCCTTCGGCGCGCGGCGCAGGTCCCCGCTCATCCCCTCGATGATCCGCACGAGCATGCGCCCGCCGGTGGACTTACCCGCGCCCTGGGGCCCGGTGAGGAACGGGGCCGGGACCGGCACCGACGGACCCAGGCAGCCGATCAGCCACGCGATGGCCAGGCACTCGGTTTCCGCAGTGGCGAAGTTGCACAGCCTCATCAGCAGGTCGATGCCCTTGCCGTCGGTGTCCTTGACCGGCAGGGGCAGTTCCCCGGTGAGCTGGGTGCGCCGCCAGCACACCTCCCGCGGGTCCGGGACCACGATGTCCCACCCGGTGGGGTGGATGCGCACGGACTGTCCGTCATCGCGTCCCAGGTCCAGCCATGTCGCCCCGTCGAAGCCCGGGGCAACGCGGATGTGGACGGGCTGTACGTCCTCGATCAGGGCGAGTGCTTCGATCAAGTCCAACGCCTCCTTGAGCGCACTGCCGTTGAACACGCCGATCCCGTCCTTGAACAGGCCGACCATGAGTTCCTGCCGGTGACTTCCCGTGGTGCCCTGCGAGCGAATCGGGCGGGCCACGGGGTGGGCGTTCTTCTGCGCGTAGACGGTGCCGTCGGCGGTGCGAAAGTACCGAAAGTGCGTCTGCGCGTAGTCGGTGATGACCTTGCGGGCCGGGTCCTTCTCGTCCTCGCTCATGCCGTCAGCCCCAGCGCGGTGCGGGCGTTGGTCCACGCGTCGGTGCAGTGCCGGACGGTTTCGCCCTTGGCCTGCGCGGCGGTGAACAGCCGGTTGACGTGGGTGTCGGTCAGGCAGCCGCACCGCCCGTGCGTCGACAGCACCGCGAGGAACGCCCGGTAGACGGTGGCGTGCACCGCACTGGACGCATCGGTGATGCGCTGTACGGCTATGGCGATGCCACGATCCAGATAGGCGGGTGTGCGGTGCGGGCATGCCCCACTTTGCCCCGCAAAGGGCACTGTGAGGGTCTGTGGCGTCCTGCGGGCGGGTGCCGGTTCCTTTACTGCCAGCGCGCGGACAGCGGCCGGGAGAGGGGTTGTGGTGCCCCTGCCGGGTCCGAGCCAACGGGCGTAGGACATCAGCGACTTGATGTCCACGCCGGGCCGCACGGCGTTCACGGACTGCATGACGCCCTGGTAGATCCAGTGCTCGCCCCGCGTCGTGGCCACCGTGCGCGTGGCTGGCAGGGTGGCGCGGGCCCACGCGATGGCCTCCGCGTCGTCCAGGTCGACCACGGTCACTCCCGCCCCACCGGGGTGGTAGGCGAGAGCAGCGGCTGTACGCCACGAGGGTGCCCACTGGGGGGAGGTGAGGACGCTCGGGTCGGCGGTGGCGGCGGCCCACGCGTGGCAGGGGTACGGGCAGGCGCAGGGCCCGGGGGTCCGCATGTTCGGCCGCCCGCCGCACACGTTCTTGGCGCAGGTACGACAGTTGCCGAACGGACCCTTGCCCGCTCGCAACGGCAGCACGGGCACACCGTGCGCGGCGAGTGAGAGCGCTTCGGGCACTCGCCGGATGTCGGTCGGTTGCGTCATGCTGGGAGACCTCCACAGGTCAGTGGTTGGCAGGTGGATTAGGGCGACCCCGTTCCGCCAAGAACGCGGGGTCGCCCTTTTGCCTGGCCTCAGGGGAAATGAGGGGCAGGGTGCCAGTGGGGGTGGCTATGGTCGCGTCATGACGACGACCGTTGATCTTGTGCCGGGTGTGATCACGACACGTGATGCGATTGCGGCGACTTTCGGCTGTGGGACGTTCCAGGGCATCGAGCCGGCCGATGATGCGGGCAAGGTGTTCGTGTACTCCGACCCGTCCGCGGGCGAGGAGTATGGCTACACCTTCGATGGACGCGCAGAGGATGACGAGTTCGGGCCGCTGTACCTGTACACCGGCGCAGGCGCGAACGGCCCACAGAAGCCGTCCGGCCGTAACGGGTCCCTCCTATCCGCGGCCGAGAAAGGCCGGCAGATCCATCTGTTCGTCGCCAACGGCAAGGTGCCCGGTAGCGGGGCGATGTGGCAGCGCTACATCGGTCAGATGGTGGTGGACCCGGTGACGCCGTACGAGGTACGCCGCGCGCCGGGCAAGGATCGGATCATGCGGGATGTGCTGGTGTTCCGCTTCCGGGTGGCTGAGGGAACGACGCCGGCATGGACCGAAGCCGATCGACTGCCGGCGGCGCCCAAGTCGAGTGTGGAGATCACCAAGCCTGGCCCCGCCGCGGCGGTTGCCTCCCCGATCGCCCTGCCGGAGCAGACGGGGGCGAAGGTCAAAAAGACCGAGCAGCACGGCACAGCCGAGACAGTCGCGGACATTCCTGCCGGACAGCGCAAGGTCCTGCGGCGGGAGGGCGAGCTGGTTACGGCATTCGTGGCGCATCTGGCCGCGGCCGGCCATGAGTCCCACAGTTTTCAGATCACCATCAAGGGCGAGCCGGGAGCGTTGACGCCGGACCTGTACGACGCCACGGACCACGTCCTGTTCGAGGCGAAGGGGCAGACCACCCGGTCCAACGTGCGGATGGCGATCGGCCAGTTGGCCGACTACCGCCGATATGTCCCCAATCGGGAGGACCTGCGCGTCGCGGTGTTGCTGCCCAGTGAGCCCACCGCGGACGTGCAGGACCTCCTTGCCCAGGAAGGCGTGGCGTTGGTCTACCAGACCACCGACGGCTTCGCCGGTTGGCCACTCACTTAAAGCAGCCTCAACCGTGGAAGTGGTTGCGCTTGATCACGGCTTTGCAGATGTGGACCGTGGTTCCGCCGCTGTGGCCACTCGTGCCGAGGATCTGCACGGCGATCCAGCCGCCGAAGATCACAGCGGCAAGGGTGATCAGTTGGGTGATGAACGCGGTCAACGCGGCGATGAACGACGTGAGGAGCAGCAGTCCGCCGCACACGGCGAGGAACCCGACCCCGCCCAACGCGACGTTGACCGCCGCGCGGGACACGGCCGGTTTGGCCGCGAGGGGCTCCGGCTGCGCGGGGCTGATCGCGTAGCCGGTGACGACCCGTCCGTCGGGCAGGACGACGCTCGCCACGGACGGGACCGCGCCCGGCTGCACGGGTGCGAGCGGAGCGGCCGGCGCGGGGGTAATGGGGGTGGGGTAGTGGACGGTCACGGCCCGTTCGGCGGGCAGGTGACCGGGGTGTTCGGGGTACATGCGGAATCCCTTCCGGCAGTGGGTCAGGGAGGATGCGGCACCCCCTTGGGGGTGCGCTGTGAAGGGGGTTCCAGGGGTGTGACCTGGGGTGCCTCCCTGCCTCCCTGACAGATCATTTGTGCAGGTCAGATGGAGGGAGGCGGGTCAGGGAGGGGGTCAGGGAGTTCTCCCTGTCTCCCTGACCCGCCACCGGTCGTCTCCCTGTCACTCAGCGGCGGAAGCGGAACCGTCCGCGTCGCGGTTGGCGAGCGCTCGGGCGAGCCGGTCGCGGCTGATGACCATGACTCCGTCGGACTTGTACGGCTCGGCTCCGGTGCCGTCGAGGACGCGCTTGAGGTCGATGAACGACCAGCCGCCGTAGGCGTCCGCGTTCAACGTGCCGAGCCGGGACAGCACGTCCTTCGTGCGCACCCGCTCCGCCGTGCCAACCACGGACGCGATGTCCGCGAGCGGGTCCCGCTCCTCGCTGCGGTCGATGGCGTGCAGGGTGGTGACACCGTCGCGCAGGGCCTTGGCCCGCTCGATGATGGCCTTGGCCGCGTCGTCGTCGATGTAGTGCGTGCGCACCGTGAGGGACGCCTGACCGGCCGGGATGTCGATGCCGGACGACGCGACGACCAAGGTTCCCTGATCCAGACCCGGGCGCAGCAGGTTGGGCGCGGCTCCGCCGTCGACCGCCTTGTCCCCCAGCGCCATGCGCGCCTGCGACTCGGTGCCCAGCGCGAGGGAGGCGCGGGTGTGGGCACCCTCGCGGACCAGCTTGGGGAGGTTCTGATCGGTGGGGTCCTGCGTGCCCTGCCACATCAGGACGTTGACCGCACGTCCCTGGTTGTGGATCTTGCGGACGGCCATGAAGTATCGGGACGTGGCCTTACTGCCGCCGTAGGGGCGGTTCTCCTCGTCCTTGGCCGGGCACATGAACGCCATCTGCGCTTCGTCGACCAGCACGATCAGGGCGGGGAAGGTGGTGCCGGGCGGGGCCTGGATGCGGCGGTTCATCTCCTGAACCGCGCCTTCCACCATCTCCGTCACCTGGATGACGTGCTCATCCGTCGGCCCCTGGATCAGGACGCGGGCGCGGCCGTCGAACATGGCCCAGTCCCCGACACCCTTGAGGTCACCGAGCAGGAACTCAACCGAGCGATCCAGCGCGAGCCACAGGGCGAGCGAGCGCAGGGCAACGGTCTTGCCCTGGTTGGACAGGCCCGTGATGAGGAGGTGGCGCTGGTAGAGGCTCAGCGCTGCCGCATCCCCGCGCAGGTCCTGCCCCCACGGGGCGCGGCCCTTGGCGTAGTCGGCGGTCATCGTCTCGTCCGTGACCAGTGGGGAGGGGCCGATCGGCTCGTCCAGCGCGCCGGAGTCGGCCACCCACAGCCGCACCGTGCGCGCGGCGGTGGGGATGGTGATGAACACCTCGTGTTCGTGGCGGGTGAGGTTCTCGGCAAGCTTGCGGCGCCGGTTCTGCACCTCGTTGGTCGACACCCCGGAGGGAAGGGTGACATCGACTTCCACCCCGCATCCGGCAATCCGGATCGGGCCCAGCATGGACGCGCCGGCGTCGCCCATTTCCTTGATGGCGTTGCGCAGGGCGGGCACGCCCAGGTCGCGCAGGGCCTTGACCACGATCGAGGGGGTGATGGGCTCGCCCTCGCCGGATCGGACGTGGTCGGGCATCGACCATGCCGGGGCCGCCTGCTGCTTGCTACCGACCGCCCACAGCGTCAGCAGCGCCAGGAACGGGCCGATCGTGAGCGCCGGACCCCACACGATCTGCACGATCCGGATCACAGCGGCGATGAAGTCGATCGTCGCCGCGAGCGGGGTGATGACGTCGGCGATGTCGCCGTTGTTGATGGCCATCACGACGCCGAGGGCGACCAGCGCCCCGATGCTCATCCCCGCGCCGACCGCGACGCCCTTGGCGGCCTCCACGGGTGAGTGGAGGAGGTCCATGCGGCGGTGGTGACGGGCGGCCCGGAAGCGCTGCAACCGCTCCTCCCACTCCTCCGCCACTTCCAGGTTCCCGGCGGCCTCCGCCGCCCGGATCATCCGCTCGTAACGGGCCCCGGTCCTGCCGTCCCACGTGCGGCGGGCCACGATCCGGCCGCCGTTGAGCGTGTAGAGGCTGTGCCGGGCCACCGCTCGGGCGGCGGTCTTGGTCCTCTCGTGGGTGGCCACGGTCTTCACCGCGCGGCCCGAGCGCACCCACAACGGCACGACCGGCGCCGCCGGGGCGACAGCGTCCGGCACCACGGTCAGCACCGTCGGGGCGGTGTCGCCGGTGGGCGGGTCGGTGGGCTTGTGGAGGTGAACGACGTTCTCCGACATGCTGGAGGTGCTCCTGACTGCCCCCGCGGGGGCGGGAAGTGTGCGAGAAGCCGGGGTGTCCGTGTCCGTGGAAAGAGGCGGGCACCCCGGCGGATGAAGTGGTGCGGGCGCCGCGCGGTTCAGGCGGCGGAACGTGCGCGTGCAGGGGGAGCGCTCACCACCAGCTCGACCGCTTCTTGGGCACGAGGTAGGGGTGGCCGTTGCGCAGGTGATCGACGCATTGCGGGCAGTCCTGCCGGGGCCCCAGGTGGCGGTGTGCGCGGCGGTCGTGGGCGTGCTGCCAGCACTGCGGGCACTCACCGGGCGGGGTGTCCTTGCCGGGCATGGTCACCACCACCCGGACTTCTTCTTGGCGGCCTTGGCGCGGGCGGCCTCGGTGATCAGGCGCTGACGCTCGCCGTGCAGCGCGGTCAGCTCCGCGCTCAGGCGCATCTCCGCACCCGTGCCGGCCGACTCCATCCGCTGCTCCGCACCGCCGGTGCTGCGGCCCCTCGCGGCCCGGTAGGACCCGCCGACCAGGGCCCCAGCGATAGCGCGACGCTCGCGGCTGTTCAACGGCCACCACTCACCCCGCCGGACCGCTTCCAGCTTCTTGCCCGTCTTGTCGATCTCACGGTCCAAGCGACGGATTTCTGCCTTGCTCACAACGGTCCCTTCGATGGGTGGAAGAGGTTGCGTGCGTGGTGTGTTCGACCTGGTCAGGTCATGCACCAGCCGGAGTCACAGCCGGAGTCCCATTCGTCGAACGGCAACGTGTCCACGCCCTCCGGGATGGCCTTACGAAGCGGCCGGTTGAAGCGGGTCAGCCACACGTGGTCTTTGTCGAGTTCGTCACGGCGGCGGTTCAGCAGCTCTTCGAGCTGGCACGCGCGCTCGAACAGCTCCGGCTCGTCACGGCGCATGTCGTGCCAGGTCTCGGGCCGGTGGAAGGGGCAGAACCAGCACGAGGACTTCGGCGGCACCGGCAGCCCTGCGGAGCGGATGATGCGGGCGCAGTCGATCCGGCGGATCCCGCGCTCCAGCAAGGGGTACTCGATGACCTCGTGCGGCTCGCAGCGTCGCTTGTTGGCGCGGTGGATCTCATCAAGGCTGATGCCGATCCCGACCGTGGCCGGCGCGTCCTTCGTGGCGCCGCGACGTTTGAGTTCGTCCCCGACGACCTTGATTTTGAACTGTGCCGTGCACGACCGGGTGCCGGGGGCCCCGTTCGACATCCGCACCGGAATCTTCAGTGAACGTGATCCCTGGCGGGTGAGGTCCTGATACAGGGTGCGGACCTCACCGGAGCGCTTCATCACCCGGTCCAGGACGACCAGCTCGATGCCGTGCGCTTGGGCGTAGGGGATGGCGTACTGCTTGAGGTAGGCGAGGGTGCCGGGGTGCTCGGAGTCGTCCCCGACATTCGCCATGAGGAACGTGCGGTAGTCCAGGACGCCGGTGGCCGCCAGGACCAGAGCGGCGGTGGACTGCACGCCGCCGCCGAAGCTGAACGACTTCACCGTGTCGATCGTGGGCGTGCTCACGGCCTCGCCTCCATCGTGCGGGCCCGCTCGGCCAGCAGGGTGTCACGCAGCATCCGGGCGTTGGCCGGAGAGGTGTGGACCTCCCGGCGGATGCCCTCCGCCGTCACCTTCGCGTCCGGCCAACCGGCCGACACCTTGCGCGCCTCAGCCAGCAGCTCATCAGGAGTGCGCTTGGGCCGGGCAGTCCGTGCGGCTGCGGGAAGTCGACCGGTAGCCCGACGCGGGCGGGTCGACTGTGCGGCGACTGGGCGCGGTGCGATCGAGGCGACCGGCGCCGCAGCGGCGGCCGGGATCGGCTTGAGCGGCACTGCCGGTTTCAGGAATTCGACCGTGACCGGGTCGGGCATCCGCAGGGGCGCCGCAGTGATCGGCGCGGGGGCCGATTCTGCGAGGTGAGCCGTAGACCGAATCCTCTTGGTCTCGGTGGATTCCTCCGTATTGGTAACCAGGGTCGGGATCGGGGCGGGGCGGTGGTGCAGGACCTTGGCGACCAGGTCGGAGCCGAAGTAGATCGACCCGACCGGAAGCGAGGTGGCCAGCAGCACGAGCGCCCAGTTCGCCGGGTCCCAGTCGGCAAGGCGCGTCCAGTCGACCGCCCCGCCGTCCGCGTGCAGTCCTGGCATGAGCCCGTGGACGTAGTTGAGGACCAGGGAAGCAAGGGTGTAGGTGCCCAGTACCCGCAGCGCGAACCTGCGCGCGTCGTCGGTGAGCACGAGGGTGGCGATCAGGGCGAGTGCCATGAGGCCATCGACCACGAACGGGTAGAGCGTCGCGGCCGTGTCGTCCGCGCCGACCGCGCCCGCGATGTCGCGCAGCGCGTTCCATGACACCCGGAACGCCATGCCGACCACGGCGACCAGGGCCAGCACGAGGGCGGCCCGACCTGTGCGGTTGAGGTTCATGCCGCACCTCCCAGGGCGAGCAGCGCGGCCAGGATCAGCAGCGCCCCGCCGGCGCACGTGAGGTCGACCGCGCGGCGCAGGCCGGTGAACTTGGCCAGCGCGATACGCGACAGGTTGGCGACGTCCGCGCTCAGATCCTCTGACAGGGTCGCGGTGATCTGCTCCGGGGTGAGCGTGGCCCACAGGGGGAATCCGTGCCCGCCCCGCAGGTTCGGGCGCACCGACCGCAGCAGCAGACCCGCCGCCACGACCAGCAGCGCCATACCGGCACCGCCCGCGACGTAGGCGGGCGCGGTCAGGAGGACGTCCTTGGCGACCGTCCACGAACCGGCAAGCACCGCGCCGACGAACGCCAGCAGCAGCCCCGTCTTCGTGTCCGTCCGCGCGATCTCCGCCTTCACCTCCGCATGCGCGGCGGCAAGGTTCCGGTCGGTGGCACTCACGCCACACCGCCGGGCAGGCTCGTACCGGCCGCGCGGTTGACCAGCGCGACCCGGGCGGCCAATGCCCGGCGCCGGGCCCGGCGGATCCGCCGCTCGTCCAGCTCGCTCGGGGTGCGGTCCAGGGTAGTGATGTATGCGTCCAACAGGTCGACGTCCGCCAGGATGACGGGCATCTCCCGCTCGATCGCCTCCAGCTCCGCGGCGGTCGGCTCCATCCATGGAGCGAACGCGGTAACAGCGTCCTGAACAGTGACGATGTGGTTCATGGGTCGTGGTTCCTTCCAGAGAGGAACGGCCCGAACGCGGTCCCCGGGTTGCCCCCCGGGGACCGCTTGCCGTTGGAGTCGCTTCCGGCTCCCCGCACTCCCGTCCGTACGTCCTCACGCAGTGCGCGGAACGGACGGGCGGGAGAGGCAGCCGGCCGCAGCGTGACGCGCTGCGAGCCGTGGTAGACCGTGCTTGCCGTCCAGGCGCCGCCGACCGGTCTGTAACGGGCGACGCTCAGGGTCTTCGTCGGTGCATTGGAAGTCCTTTCGTCGAGGTCAACAGGGGTGAAGCACTGCAAAGGGGATCGCGTCCCCACTCTCCGGCCGTTGCTCGCGGTCGCCGGGCCACCTCGCCAGTACGGGCCGAAGCCCTGTTCCACCTGGCCTTTAGCGGGATTGCAGCGTCCCCGCCCTCAACGTTCTTGCAGGTCAAGCAGCGGCCAAGACAGATTCACCCCCCCTTGCCTAGGGGGGCTTGCCATGCCGCTTGATAGGTACGGTAGGCAAACCCAAGGCTGCATGCAACCCCCTCTCGCGGTAGAGTTAGATATCCCCCCTAGGCAACGATCGGAGAGTCGTGCGCTACGACATGGAGCAGGTTTCGGGGATCGCAGACCCTGTAGACCGCGCTAAAGCCGCAATCGACCTGATGGCGCGGTATCAGAGCCACGTGAACGAGCTGTCCCGCATCCGCCGGGAGGCGATCGAAGAGGCGCAGGCGGCGGGCATGACCCAAGCCGAGATTGCGAAGCGACTTGGAGTCAGCAGGGGGCGCGTGGGTCAGCTCGCGTCATCAGGGCCCCCGCCGGAGCGCGCGTTCTTCGGTACGGACCTCGTCACGGTCTCGCTCGGAGGCAAGTACGAAGCAGGGAAGACGCCCGACCAGAACCCCAGCGAGGTGGTTGCTCGGGAAGACCTCAGCAACTTCGAGCACCTTCGCAAGCTGCTGGGTGGCATGAAGCTGGACACGCAGTACGAGGTGATTCCGCCGACCGGAATCGTCAACCTGAACAGGGACAACCACGTCGTCGTCTGCGGCCCCCGCCTGTCCCCGATCGTGGCGCAGGTGCTCGAAGGGGACGACAACCTTCGGTTTGCCAAGGATCACGCGTGGCACCTGGTCGACCAGGTGGCAGGAAAAGAGTTCCGATCACCGCAGGATGAGGACGGGTCGGCCGGCGATGTCGGATACCTGGGACGTCTCCCCCGCCTGGACGGAAAGGGGACGTTCCTTTACATCGCCGGTGTCCACGCCATCGGAGCGAACGGAGTCGTTCACTTCCTGGAGAACAACCTGGCAGAGCTGTATAGAGAGGTCCGCACGCGCCGCTTCTCCACCCTTATTTCGTGCCGTTACGACCCGACAACGCTCGAAGTGCTGGAGAGTCGACGCGTCACTCCGCTGTACCGACACGAAGGCTGAGCATGCGCGTCGCGATCGACACCCGCCCCGGTGGAGCCGCACCCAACGAAGATTGGGTGGCCGGCACGCCAGCTCTCGCCGTTGTGCTGGACGGGCTCAGCACTGCGGGTCTGGATACGGGATGCCGTCACGGCGTTCCGTGGTACGTCGCGCACCTGGGCAGTCAGCTCATGGCCGCACTGGCTGATCCGGAGTGCTCACTGCCAACCGGCTTGGCCGATGCCCTCGAACGCGTTGCGGCCAAGCACCCCGAATGCGACTTGGGGAATCCAGGGACCCCGTCCGCGACGGTGGCTGTCCTCCGGCAGCGCGAGGGTTTTTTCGATCACCTCGTCTTGGCCGACTCCCCGATCGTGCTCGAAGGTCACCAAGGCTTCTCTGTGATCACGGACCTGCGCGTGAAGGAGATCCTTCCGGAGTTGAAGGCGGAAGTCGATCGGCACGAGACCCATACGGCAGAGCACAAAGAGGCTCTGCGCCGCCTGGTACTCGCGCAGCGGCAGACACGCAACACGGCTACCGGATATTGGGTCGCGGCTTCCGGACCCGAAGCCGCAGAACATGCACTGACCGGCAGCACTCCCGCTGAGGATCTGCGCGCCGCCGCGCTCTTCTCCGATGGTGCGGCATGCCTCGTGACGGATTATGAAATGGCGACCTGGCCCGAAGTCTTCAGAGTGCTCCGCGCCGGAGGGCCGCGAGAGCTGATCGACACGGTTCGTAAGGTAGAGGCCACAGATCCTCATGGGCGGCGATGGCCGCGCTACAAGTCCGGGGATGACGCGTCCGTCGCACTCTGCGAGTGGGGATAGCGCCTGGTCAGCGCTGACGCGCTCCGTCTCAGTTTCCGTCTCATTCATCTCCGTCCGGAGCCGTTCACAGCGGTTCACGCGACGGGCCGGAGTACGGGAATGAACGAGGTTGAACGCGTGCGGATCAAGCGCTGACCAGCACGAACAGACCTCGAAAGCGAGTGTGGCGCAAGTCACCGAGGGTTCAAATCCCTCCGCTACCGCGGTAGACGAAGGGCCTGGTCCGATGGACCGGGCCCTTCGCGCTGTTCCGTTCTCTGTCAGTCCCCCCGCGCCGACTGCGTGCGCCGACTGCGTGACAGGCCGCTCGGATGCCATGATCGGCGTGGACGGCGTGTGCGCGCCGCGACGGGCGCGATGACGCGGTGACGCAATGACGCGGTGACGCGATGAGTGGAGGGCGGGATCGGTGGTGCGGCGTGGACGTACACCCTCTTCCCCCTCACGGATGCGGCCCCGATGATCGTCGGCGATTACGTCTCGTCCCTCGCCTCCCGGCCTCCGGCACAGCTCCGACGGGCTTGAAAGATCATCGATCAACCGTCCGGGTTACACTCACCGCCGACAACAGGGGTCCCAGCAGGCGCAGGGGGAGGCCGCGATGGCGGTGAACGCGAAAAAGATCGCCGTCTACGTGCTCGTGGTCTTCGCGCTGTACGTGATCATCACCGACCCCGAGAAGGCGGCGGACTACGTCCAGATAGGCTTCGAAGGCATCTCGAACGCCGCTCAGTCCGTCGGTGACTTCATGACGTGGGTCGCCGACGGGGCCAAGGACTAGACAGGACGGCCAGGACGGCCTTCACCGTTCTCCGCGTGTCCGGCGTCGTTTTCCCGTACGTCCGCCGTCGTTTCCCACCTGTCAGCTCCGTCCGTCCCGTCCGCTCTGTCCGCCGCCGTGCCCGCGTTCGCCATGGAGTGCTCATGATCCGCCACCTGGTCCTCTTCAAGCTCAACGAAGGCGTCGGGCGGGAAGACCCCCGCGTCGTCGAGGGCGTCGCCGCCTTCCGCGCACTCGGCGGGCAGATCCCCGAGCTGCGGTCCTGGGAGTGCGAGTGGAACATCACGGACCGGCCCATCGCGTACGACTTCGCCATCAACTCGGCGGTCGAGGACACGGACGCGCTCAAGCGGTACCTGGAGCACCCCGCCCATCAGGCGGGCGTCGCCCTGTGGCGCGAGTTCGCCACCTGGGTGATCGCCGACTACGAGATCTGAACCGCGCCCGATCCCATCCGCACCCCGCGCACCCGACCGCACCCCACCTCACACGGACCCACCCCGCACGGACCCACGGCCCCCCGCCCGCACGGCGGGGGGCCGCCGCATGTCCGGGGCAACACGAAGCGACGGGGTGCTTGCACACAGTGCACATGTCTTGTGATGCTATGACCGCTTTTGACCGATGAGTTGACGCATGTGTCTGACGAACGTCGTTCGGACTTGTGTTTTCACGGGTTGACGAACCCAGAGGTGGAGTTGACCGTGCCGGCCAGTACCGCGCCTCAAGCACCTCCCCAGCAGAAGCCGCAGGTCCTCGAACGACTGGACGAACCGGGCGAGTCCCAGGAACCGGGGCCGCAGCGCCGCCGCGGAGCCGACACCCGGGCCCTCACGCAGGTCCTCTTCGGCGAGCTCAAGAACCTGGAGCCCGGCACCCCCGAGCACGGCCGGGTGCGGGCCGCGCTGATCGAGGCGAACCTTCCGCTGGTGCGGTACGCCGCCGCCCGCTTCCGCTCCCGCAACGAGCCCATGGAGGACGTCGTCCAGGTCGGCACCATCGGGCTGATCAACGCCATCGACCGCTTCGATCCCGAGCGGGGCGTACAGTTCCCGACCTTCGCCATGCCCACCGTGGTCGGCGAGATCAAGCGCTACTTCCGCGACAACGTCCGCACGGTCCACGTACCCCGCCGGCTGCACGAGCTGTGGGTGCAGGTGAACAGCGCCACCGAGGACCTCACGACGGCCTTCGGGCGCACTCCCACGACCGGCGAGGTCGCCGAACGGCTGCACATCACCGAGGACGAGGTCCTGGCCTGCATCGAGGCCGGACGCTCGTACCACGCGACCTCCCTGGAGGCCGCCCAGGAGGGCGACGGACTGCCGGGCCTCCTCGACCGGCTCGGCTACGAGGACCCCGCGCTGGACGGCGTGGAGCACCGGGACCTCGTACGGCACCTCCTCGTCCAGCTCCCCGAGCGGGAGCAGCGCATCCTCCTGCTGCGCTACTACAGCAACCTGACGCAGTCCCAGATCAGTGCGGAGCTGGGCGTCTCGCAGATGCACGTGTCGAGGCTGCTCGCCCGCAGTTTCGCCAGGCTGCGATCCGCAAACAGGATCGAGGCATAGCCCCGGGGAGCGAATCGCTCCCAAGAACCTTTCCCGACGTTTCTGCGGTGAAAAACCGTCAGACCCCCTTTTTCCAGGGCCAATTCGCCCTTGTTGTGTCGACATGTCACTACAGCGTGTTGCCGACATGTGACATTCTTCCGCTGACGCGTTTGCCGCAGCCCCGCCGCCGGTATTGAGGTGGAGGCTGCGTTCCTTCGACGGGAGCGTCCGCCGCGACCGTCCGCGACCCAAAGGGGGTGGCATGTCCGCAGACCAGGGCAGCTCGAAGGTGCTCACGCTCGACAAGAGCGAATCAGCACCCGACGTGCTTCACAGTGTCGTTGTCGAGGTTCCGGCCGTCCCGGCCGCGGAAGCCCCGGCCTTCCCCCCGACCCCGGAAGCGATCGACACCCGCACCCTGTCCCGCTCCCTGTTCCTGCGGCTCGCCGCACTCGACGAGAACAGCCCCGAGCGCGCCTACGTACGGGACACGCTCATCGAGCTCAACCTCCCGCTGGTGCGTTACGCCGCCGCCCGTTTCCGGTCGCGCAACGAACCGATGGAGGACATCGTCCAGGTCGGCACGATCGGCCTGATCAAGGCGATCGACCGCTTCGACTGCGAACGGGGCGTGGAGTTCCCGACGTTCGCGATGCCGACGGTCGTGGGTGAGATCAAGCGGTTCTTCCGGGACACGTCCTGGTCGGTGCGGGTGCCGCGCCGGCTCCAGGAGCTGCGGCTCGCGCTGACCAAGGCCAGCGACGAGCTCTCGCAGAAGCTGGACCGCTCCCCGACCGTCGCCGAACTCGCCACCGTGCTCGGGGTGTCGCAGGAGGACGTGGTCGACGGCCTGGCCGTGGGCAACGCCTACACGGCGTCGTCCCTCGACTCGCCCGCCCCCGAGGACGACGGCGGCGAGGGCTCGCTCGCGGACCGTCTCGGCTACGAGGACACGGCGCTGGAGGGCGTCGAGTACCGCGAGTCCCTCAAGCCCCTGCTCGCCAAACTCCCGCCCCGCGAGCGGCGGATCATCATGCTGCGCTTCTTCGCCAACATGACGCAGTCGCAGATCGGCGAGGAGGTAGGCATCTCGCAGATGCACGTCTCCCGGCTGCTCACGCGGACGCTGTCCCAGTTGCGGGAAGGCCTCATCTCCGACTGACCCTGTGTCGTCCTGACAGGGCTGCGAATTGACGGCTCGTCAACAGCACCGGCCACCGATGTGACGCGTCAGTGATGTGACGCGATGCGGCGGCAGGTGGGGCCGTAGGGCCGCAGTCGACACGTGGCCGCCGAGGGACCTTCACGGGTGCCTCGGCGGCTGTCGGCTGCGATGGCGGGGATACCCGCGTCCGCGATACCGATGTCCGCGAAGACGACGGAGCCGGCGACAGCGAAGACGGCGGAGTCGACGAGGGCCACGGCGACGGCGAGGGCCACGGCGACAAGGTGCGTCGTCGCACGAGGCTCCCAGTGTCCGCTTCAGTCGCCTCAACCGCCTCAGCCACCCCGGTCGCTCCATCTGCGTCGTCCGCAGGAGCCGTGATGCCCGCGTGAGACGGGGAGTTGGCGCCGCCGAAAGATGCGGTGGCACACAAGAGCGTTTCGGCGCGCGGGAGTTCGCGCTCCTGGCCCGGTGGCGCACTCGGCGTCGACCGGATGATCGCCGAGCCGGCCGAACGGAAGGACAGACAGAGGACGGCAGCCCGCAGCGGTCCTACCTGTCCTACCGGTTCCACCGGTCGCTGCGGGCAGCCGGAAGAAGAGCCGGACGGCACGCCTCGGCGCGACGGGGTCCCTCGTACGGGCGCGGCCGAGGACAGGGAGGGCGCCGGTGGCGCCCTCCGCCTACTTGAGCGCGAGCCAGGCGACCGCGGCGACGACCGCGACGGCCACGATCACACCGACGATCAGGCCCACGCGCGGGCCGCGGGAAGCCGCCTGCTGGCGACGGCTCTGCGGGTCGTCGACGAACGCTCGGAACATCTGGGTGCTACCCGCGGGGTCGTAGTTGCCCTCGGGGCCCTGGGTGTTTGCCATGCGCGTGACCCTATCGGGTGTGTTCGGCGGCCCCAAGTTTCGGGGCCGTCTTCTGGTGGTGCACACCCTTCTCTTCTCTCCAACCCTCGCCACCAGCCGGTTTACGTTTGCCAATACTTGCCTTTGCCAAGGTTTTATCCCCTTGGGCCCCATTTCGTTTGCCTGCAGCAACCAACCGTTTTTATAGTTGCCTGAAGCAACAAGCGAGGGAGGTGCGATGGCCACTCGACGGCAGTACCAGGAGCTGGCCCAGCAGCTCAGCGCCATCAGCGTCGTGAAGCGGGGCCTGGGCCGGGTCCTCCCGTCCGAGTGCCCGGCCGGGTCGGCCGCCGTGCTCGGGCTGCTCGACCGGCACGGCGAGATGCGGATGAGCCGGCTCGCGGAGCTGATGGCCATCGACATGTCGGTGACCAGCCGGCACGTGGCGCACGTCGCCGAGCGCGGCTGGATCGACCGGTCCGCCGACCCGGCCGACAAGCGCTCCCGCATCCTGCGGCTCACCCCCGCCGGGCAGGACATGCTCGCCGACCTCTCCGAGCGCTACATGAACGCGCTCGCCCACTACCTGGCTGACTGGCCCGACGACGAGGTCGACCGGCTCAACACCCTGCTCGGACGACTGCGCGCCAGCTTCGGCGACTGCCGGGCCGCGCCGACCGTGCCGCCCGCACCGGTCGAGCCGGCCCCGTCGGTCGCGCAGGTCCCGCCGGTCGCGCCGGTCGAGCC
>NZ_JABTYA010000244.1:0-4626 GCF_013302945.1 Streptomyces sp. 8P21H-1
CCTGGGCCTCGACGACGCGCCCGGTTCGCCGGAGGCGGGCAGGCGCGCCGATCCGGTGGTGCTGGACCTGGGCGGCCCGCACCTGGCGCCCGCGCACGACCCGTGGTCGACGCTCGCGTACGCCGCCCGCACCGGGGACGTACGGGACACCCTTGTCGACGGCCGCGTCCTGATGCGCGACCGTGCGCTCACCACGCTCGACGAGGGCGCCGCCCTCACGGAGCCGGCCGCGCTGGTGTCACGGTCCGGCCTCGTGCGAGCGTCACGGCCCTGTCCCGTACGAGCGTCACGGTCCTGCCCCGTGTGATCGTCACAGGCGTGGTCCGCGGGGTGTCCGGGCGCCGTGGACGGGGCAGTGATCCGGTCACTCCCCCGTACGAGGGGACTGCGGACGCCCACCGCGAAAGCCGTAAGGTTGGGGCGTACGTGAGGGCATGTCGGAAGTGAAGGAGGCGCCGGGTGATCGAGCTCGAGGGGGTTCCCGAGCTGGTCGACCCCGTCATGGTGGCCGCGTTCGAGGGCTGGAACGACGCCGGTGACGCCGCTTCCACCGCGGTCGCACATCTGGACGGTGAGTGGAAGGGCGAGGTGTTCGCGGCGCTCGACGCCGAGGACTACTACGACTTCCAGGTCAACCGCCCCACCGTGTGGCTGGACGGCGGTGTACGCAAGATCACCTGGCCCACGACAAGGTTGTCGGTGGTCCGGGTGGGCGGCGAGAAACCGCGGGACCTGGTGCTGGTGCGGGGCATCGAGCCGTCGATGCGCTGGCGCTCCTTCTGCAACGAGCTGCTCGGTTTCGCCCATGAGCTGGGCGTGGAGCTGGTGGTGATCCTCGGCGCGCTGCTCGGTGACACCCCGCACACCCGTCCGGTGCCGGTCAGCGGGGTCACCTCCGACCCCGACCTGGCGCGCACGATGGATCTGGAGGAGACCAAGTACGAGGGCCCCACGGGCATCGTCGGCATCCTCCAGGAGGCGTGCACGCACGCGGGCGTACCCGCGGTGTCGCTGTGGGCGGCCGTGCCGCACTACGTCTCGCAGCCGCCGAACCCCAAGGCGACGCTGGCCCTCCTGAACCGCCTGGAGGACCTGATCGACCTGCGGATCCCGCTGGGCGAGCTGCCCGAGGACGCCCGGGCCTGGCAGGTCGGCGTGGACCAGCTGGCCGCCGAGGACAGCGAGGTCGCCGAGTACGTGCAGACGCTGGAGGAGGCCCGGGACACCGCCGAGCTGCCGGAGGCGTCGGGCGAGGCGATCGCCCGCGAGTTCGAGCGCTATCTGCGCAGGCGGGACGGGAGCGGTCCGGCGGCGGCGCCCGGTGGCCACGCCACGGAGAGCGGCGACCCCGGTACGTACCTGCGTGACACGCCGGGCGGCCGCACGAGGCCGCCGAAGCCGCAGCGTCCGGGGCCCGCGGACGCCGCCGACACCGGCACCGGTGCTGGTGCCGGCGCCGCGGACTCCCCGGACCCCGATGTCCCGGGCTCAGAGGGCTCAGGAGGCTCAGGGGATTCCTCGGATCCCTCGAATCCTTCGGAGGACTGACCGTGTGAAGGGGCGGTGCGCCACGGGCGCACCGCCCCTCGCTCGTCGTGCCCGGCGCCGGGCACAGGCGTCCGCCGGGGAGCGGCGGAGGGCCCCTCCCCCCATGTTTCGGCCGCGCATGACGTGCCGTCCGGGAGCGCCACGGGGCCGGAGTGCCGTCGTCCCGGCGGCCGGCGGACGCTGTCACCCCAGCACACGACAACCGTCTCCGCAGCATTCGGCCGGATTGTGCCGTGACATCGGTTTCAGGACGAAATCGCCACGCTACCCCATTCACCTTGCCCGCAAACGCGGTTGGCGCACCCGGGGGTGGACGAGTCGGCTCCGGAGGAGCAAGGTGTGCCCCGGAGAGCCCACCGACCGTCCAGCACCTGCACCCGCACGGACCGAAGGGAGCGGCACGCGATGACCGACCAGGTACAGCCGGAGCAGGGCCCGGGAGCCTCCGGGCCGGGGCCCGACGGAGCGGGATTCAACTACCGGGGAGCCGAGCAGGAACTGATCGTCGTCGCCCGGCCCGAGGCCCGGCTGCGCGCCGGGGCCGAGGGCGTCCGTTCGGCGGCCGGTGCCGACGTGTCGTCGCTGGCGATGTTCCTCAGCGACGAACAGCTGGCCCTGGAACCGCTGTTCGGCAGCGAGGAGCGGCTGCGGGCGACGGCCCAGCCCTCCGCCGCGGGCGCCGAGACGCTGCCCGACCTCGGGCTGTTCTACCGGGTGCGCGGCGGCGAGGAGCGGGCCCAGGAACTGCGCTCCCGGATCGCCGCGCTGCCGGAGATCGCCACGGCCTACGTGAAACCGGCCGCCGTACCGGCGTCCCTGGGGTCCGTCGGGCAGAGCGCCGACGAGGACCGGCGGCGCAAGGAGGGCGCGCCCGTCACCCCCGACTTCACCAGCCGTCAGGGCTATCTGCGGCCCGCCCCCGAGGGCGTGGACGCGTACTGGGCCTGGCAGCGGCCCGGCGGCTCCGGCCGGGGCGTCACCGTGATCGACGTGGAGGGGGCCTGGCAGCTGGGCCACGAGGACCTGGCCGCGAAGCTCTCGGGCGTGGTCGTGGGCACCCCGATCCAGGATCTGGCCTGGCGCAACCACGGCACCGCCGTGATCGGCGTGATCGGCGGCGACCGCAACGGGTACGGCATCACCGGCATCGTGCCGGACAGCGTCACGGCCGCCGCGTCCTTCCACGGCATCGGCACGGCGGCGGCGATCAACGCGGCGGCGGACCGGCTCGGCGCCGGCGACATCATCCTGATCGAGCTGCACCGCCCGGGACCGCGGTTCGACCACCGGGAACGCGACGACCAGCGCGGCTACATCCCGCTCGAATGGTGGCCGGACGACTTCGCGGCCATCCGGTGCGCGACCGCCCGGGGCATCCTCGTGGTGGAGGCCGCGGGCAACGGCGGCGAGTCCCTGGACGACGCGGTCTACGAGCGCCGCCCCGACGAGTTCGTCGAGTGGTGGCGCAACCCCTTCAACCCGTCCAACCAGTCCTCCGGCGCGATCCTGGTCGGCGCGGGCGCCCCGCCGCCCGGCACCCACGGCCGCGACCACGGCCCGGACCGCTCGCGTCTGGCGTTCTCCAACTACGGGGCCCGGGTGGACGCGCAGGGCTGGGGCCGCGAGGTCACCACGACCGGCGGCTCCTGGGACCGGCCCGGCGACCTGCAGGGCGGCGCCGAGGAGATCGCCTGGTTCACCGACACGTTCTCCGGGACCTCCTCCGCCTCCCCGGTGGTGGTCGGCGCCCTGGCCGCGCTGCAGGGCATGCTCAAGGCCGCCGGCCAGGAGCCGATGACCCCGGAGAGGGCACGCAAGGTGCTGCGGGCCACGGGCGCCCCGCAGCAGGACGCGCCGGGCCGGCCCGCGTCGCAGCGGATCGGCAGCAGGCCGGACATCAAGGCGGCGGTGGCCCATCTGCTGCCGGGGGCGGTCGGCTCGGGCCAGGCCGAACGGTACTGGGACGAGCTGGTGCCCTATCCGCGTGAACTCCCGCCCAGGCTCCGGCTCTACGTGGCCGGCGGCTGGCGGAGCCTGAACAACCCGTCCGCCGAGATCAGGCAGTCGGTGCAGTCCGCCTTCGCGAGCGGACGGCCCGACGTACGGGTCTGGTTCTCGGACGACGAGATCGTCGGTCTGGTCGTCACGGGCTGACACGACCGGCCGTCGCCCGACCATCGAGCGACCCTTCATCGAGCGACCCTTCAGGGAAGGTGGCACCCGCATGAGCACCACCCCGCAGATGAGTCAGCAAGGCCAGCAGGGGATCGGCCAGCAGGGCCAGCAGGGCCAGCAGGGCCAGCAGGGCCAGCAGCAGGGTCCGAGCACGTCTCCCCCGCAGCAGGGCCCGCAGCAGGGCTTCTTCGGCCAGCAGCCCTTCGGGCAGCAGCAGGGCTTCGGTCAGCAGCAGCCCTTCGGCCAGCAGCAGGGCTTCGGTCAGCAGCAGCCGTACGGCCAGCAGCAACAGCAGCCGTTCGGCGAGCAGGGCATGGGCCAGCAGCAGGGGTTCGGCCCGCAGCAGCTCCCCCAGCACCTGCAGCAGCAGCTCCAGCAGCTGGGCCAGCAGCAGCCGTACCAGCAGTTGCTCCAGCAGCTCGGCGGGCAGCAGCAACAACAGCAGCAGCAGGCGCAGCCGCAGATCGTACGCAGCGCTCTTGAGGCCGTCGCGCTGACGCGGGGCGTCGCGGAGCGCTTCTGGGACGTCGTCACCCCGTTGCCGGGTCAGCCCCCGACGCTCTTCCTGTACGTCGACCAGGCCTGGCGTTCGCTGGTCGACCCGAACCAGGTGACGCACGACGCGGTCCAGGAGGCCTTCGCCTTCGGCCAGCAGGTCCTGGCGATCTACGACCCCGCGACCAGCACCGTCCAGGCCGTGATCGTCAACAAGCAGTGACGCACGGCGGTCCGGTGGACGGAGGGCGCCGGACGGGTCATGACCCGTCCGGCGCCCGACGTCGTACGGCCCGTCTGCGCGGGGACCGCTAGAGCGCCACGCCCAGCAGGGCGTCCACGGCGCGCGAGACGACGCCGGGGGCGCCCTCGTCCGTGCCGCCCGTCCCCGCCTGGAGCGCGGCCCAG
>NZ_JABTYA010000245.1:0-11131 GCF_013302945.1 Streptomyces sp. 8P21H-1
CGCTGGGGCGGCACTCGGAGGCGCTGCGGTCGTACCAGTGGGCGATGGCGACGCGGCCGTTGCCGCGGTACGCGCTGGAGCTCGGCGAGCTGTACGAGTCGCTGGGGATGAGCGGGGCGGCGCGGGCCCAGTACGACGTGGTGCGGGCGCGGGTGCGGGAGGGGCGGGCGGGAGGGGTGAACGAGGAGCTGCTGCTCGGGCTGTTCGAGGCGGACCACGGGGGTGCGGAGGGTGCGCGGGACGCCGTGCGGCGGTTGCGGGCGGAGTGGGCGCGGCATCCTTCCGCGGCGGTGGCGGACGCGCTGGGGTGGGCGCTGCACCGGGCCGGGGAGGACGAGGAGGCGCTCGTCCTCGCCCGGCGGGCGACGGACCGGCGGCGCGGGGGTGCGGCACGGGTCGCCCTGTACTCGTTCCACCGGGGGATGGCGGAGCGGGAGACAGGGGCGCTCGGGGCGGCCCGGCGGCATCTTGAGGAGGCGCTGCGGATCGATCCGGCGTTCTCGCCCGTTCTCGCACCGGTCGCCTCGAAGGTGGTGCGCGAACTCGACGCGTGTGACCTCGGGGCGGGGAGGGAGGTGGGTCGGGGCCGTGCCGGTACGTCGGGTCCGCCGCCTTCCGGGTGCACTGCCCCCGCGGAAGCGGAAGCGGAAGCGGGAGGGTGACGGGGAGCGGCCCCGCGGTGGGGGTCGCGGGGCCGCAGGGGGGTGACTCAGGGGCGGAAGGACTCAGGGGCGGAGGAGCTCAGAGGTTGCCCCGGCGTTCCTGCTCTCGTTCGATCGCTTCGAAGAGGGCCTTGAAGTTGCCCTTGCCGAAGCCCATCGAGCCGTGGCGTTCGATCATCTCGAAGAAGACGGTCGGGCGGTCCTGGACCGGCTTCGTGAAGATCTGGAGCAGGTAGCCGTCCTCGTCGCGGTCGACCAGGATCTTCAGTTCGCGCAGGGTCTCCACGGGGACGCGGGTCTCGCCCGCCCACTCGCCGAGGGTGTCGTAGTAGGAGTCCGGGGTGTCCAGGAACTGCACGCCCGCGGCGCGCATCGCGCGGACCGAGGCGACGATGTCGTTGGTGTTCAGGGCGATGTGCTGGACGCCCGCGCCGCCGTAGAACTCCAGGTACTCGTCGATCTGCGACTTCTTCTTGGCGATGGCGGGCTCGTTGATCGGGAACTTGACCTTGAGCGTGCCGTCGGCGACGACCTTGGACATCAGGGCGCTGTACTCGGTGGCGATGTCGTCGCCCACGAACTCCTTCATGTTCGTGAAGCCCATGACCTGGTTGTAGAAGCCGACCCATTCGTTCATCCGGCCCAGTTCGACGTTGCCCACGCAGTGGTCGATGGCCTGGAAGGTCCGCCGCGCGGGCGGCTCGACGATCGGGGCGGCGGCCGCGTAGCCGGGGAGGTACGGGCCGTCGTAACCCGTGCGCTCCACCAGCGTGTGGCGGGTCTTGCCGTACGTGGCGATCGCGGCCAGGACGACCGTGCCGTGCTCGTCCTTCACCTCGTACGGCTCGGCGAGGGGGCGGGCCCCGTGCTCGACGGCGTACGCGAACGCGGTGCGGGCGTCCGGCACCTCGATCGCCAGGTCCACGACGCCGTCGCCGTGTTCGGCCACGTGCTCGGCGAGGAAGTGGCCCCAGGGGGTGGCGGGCTTGATGACCGAGGTGAACACGAACCGGGCGGAGCCGTTCTCCAGCACGTAGCTCGCGGTCTCCCGGCTGCCGTTCTCCGGTCCGGAGTAGGCGACGAGCTTCATGCCGAAGGCCGTGGAGTAGTAGTGCGCCGCCTGCTTGGCGTTGCCCACGGCGAAGACGACCGCGTCCATTCCCTTGACCGGGAAGGGGTCTGCCTGCCGCGCGGTGTCGGGGGTGTGGTGGGTTGTCTGAGTCATGGCCGCAGGTTCCCCCTGTTCCACAAGGTGCGCAATAGTTTGCGGAATCACTGGGCAACTTGTGCAGTGGATGGGTCCGTCGACCGTGCGTTGTGTACATGATGACCATCGTGGAGGTCCTGTGGCGATCGATCGTCTGGACGGGCGGCTCATCGTGCTGCTGGCCCGGGAGCCGCGGATCGGTGTGCTGGAGATGTCCCGCCGGCTCGGGGTCGCGCGCGGGACCGTGCAGGCGCGGCTGGACCGGCTTCAGTCGAACGGAGTCATCCGGGGGTTCGGACCGCAGGTGGATCCCGGGGCCCTCGGCTACCCCGTCACCGCGTTCGCGACCCTGGAGATCCGGCAGGGGCAAGGAGCGGACGTACGGGCGCACTTGGCGACCGTGCCCGAGGTGCTGGAGCTGCACACGACCACGGGCGGCGGGGACATGCTGTGCCGGCTCGTGGCACGGTCCAACGCCGATCTCCAGCGGGTGATCGACCGGGTCGTCGGCTTTGATGGCATCGTCCGGGCCTCCACGGCGATCGTCATGGAGAACCCGGTCCCGCTGCGGATCATCCCGCTGGTGGAGCAGGCCGCGAGGGACGACGACCACTGGACGGACGACCGCTAGACGGACGACCGCTGGACGGACGACCACTGGACGAGCGAGCCGGTGAGTGAGCGAGGTGACTGCGGGTGAACTTCTGGGGCTACCTCGGCAGCCGCCATCAGCAGCTCCTCGCCGACGCCTGCCAGCACGCCGGCGCCGTCCTCCAGTGCATGGTCGTCGCGACCGTCCTGGGCGTCGCGATCGGGGTGCTCACCTACCGCAGCGACTGGGCGGGGAACCTGGCCACGACGGCGACCGCGACCCTGCTGACGATCCCCTCGCTCGCCATGATCGGTCTGCTGATCCCGGTCGTGGGGCTCGGCGTCCCGCCCACGGTCATCGCCCTGACCCTGTACGGGCTGCTGCCGATCGTCCGCAACGCGATCGTCGGGCTGCGCGGGGTCGACCCCGCGCTGGTGGACGCGGCCACCGGGATCGGGATGTCGCGCCCGGCCCGGCTGGTACGGGTCGAGCTGCCGCTGGCCTGGCCGCCGATCCTGACCGGGATCCGGGTCTCCACGCAGATGCTGATGGGCATCGCCGCCATCGCCGCGTACGCCTCCGGTCCCGGGCTCGGCAACGAGATCTTCCGCGGTATCGCCTCGCTGGGCAGCAGGAACGCGATCAACCAGGTGCTCGCGGGCACGCTCGGGATCATCGTCCTCGCGCTGCTGTTCGACGCCGCGTACGTCGTCGTCGGGCGGCTGACCATCCCCAGGGGGATCCGTGTCTGAGACGGCCGGGGCCGGGACAGCCAGGACCGCCGGGGCCACCGGGACCGCCGGGGCCGCCAGGGCCACCGGGACCGCCAGGGCCGCCAGGGCCGCCAGGGCCACCGGGACCGCCGGGGCCGCCGGGGCCGCCATCCGGCTGGAGAACCTCACCAAGCGGTACCCCGGGAATCCCGCCCCCGCGGTGGACGGCGTCACCATGGAGATCGACGCGGGTGAGCTCGTCGTCTTCGTGGGGCCCTCGGGGTGCGGGAAGTCCACCACGCTGAAGATGATCAACCGGCTGATCGAGCCCACGGGCGGGCGGATCCGGATCGGCGGCGAGGACGTCACCCACATGGACCCCGTGAAGCTGCGGCGCAGGATCGGGTACGCCATCCAGTCCTCGGGGCTCTTCCCGCACATGACGGTCGCCCAGAACATCGCCCTCGTACCGAGGATGACGGGCTGGCCGAAGGCGCGCGTCGCGGACCGGGTCGAGGAGATGCTGGACCTCGTCGGCCTCGACGCCGGTGAGTTCCACGGGCGCTACCCGCGCCAGTTGTCGGGCGGCCAGCAGCAGCGGGTGGGGGTGGCGCGGGCGCTGGCCGCCGACCCCCCGGTGCTGTTGATGGACGAGCCGTTCGGTGCCGTCGACCCCATCACGCGCGACCACCTCCAGGACGAGCTGATCCGGCTCCAGCACGAGCTGCACAAGACCATCGTGTTCGTCACGCACGACTTCGACGAGGCCGTCAAGCTGGGCGACCGGATCGCGGTGCTGCGGGAGCGGTCGCACATCGCGCAGTTCGACACCCCGGAGGCGATCCTCACCAATCCCGCCGACGACTTCGTGTCCGGGTTCGTGGGCGCCGGCGCCGCGCTGAAGCGGCTGAACCTGACCCGCGTACGGGACGTGGAGATCACCGGCTGCCCGACGGTGACCGTCGACGACCCCTTGCAGGAGATCTGCAACAGGATCAGGGCGAGCGGTACGAACGAGATCCTGCTGCTCGACCGGCGCGGGCGGCCCTGCAAGTGGCTGCGGCGCGGGGATCTGATGCGGGCGCGGGGTTCGCTGGCCCGGGCGGGCACACCGGTGAACGACACGGTCACCCGGGACGCGACGCTGCGGGACACGCTGGAGGCCGTGCTCACGGACAACGCGGGGCGGGTCGTGGTGACCGGGCGGCGCGGGGAGTACACCGGCGTGGTCGACATGGAGACGCTGATGAACTCCGTGCACGAGCTGCTGGAGGCCGACCGGCTCGACGCGGTGGAGCACCGGCACGAGCTGGAGGAGGTGCGCGGCGAGCGGACCCGCCACGCGCAGGAGGGCGCGGCCCGCGGGGAGGCGGGGGCGTGAGCGGCGAGGAGCCCACCGGGGTGTCCGCCGGGGTGTCCGCCGGGAAGCCCACCGAGGTGTCCGCCGGGGCGTACGTGCCCCGCATCGGGTGGCGGAAGCTGACCTTCCTGCCCGCCGTGCTGGTGGCGGGGCTGTTCGCCACCTGGCTCTGGTTCCGGCAGGCGGACCTGGACCCGCTCTCCGCGAACGCCCTCGCGAACGGCCAGGTCTGGAAGGCGCTGCGCCAGCACGTCGAACTGACCGTGATCTCCACGTTCTTCGTGCTGGTCATCGCGATCCCGCTGGGCGTCCTGCTGACGCGCGGGGCCTTCCGCGGGGCGGCCCCGGTGGTGACGGCCCTCGCCAACACCGGACAGGCGACGCCCGCGATCGGCCTGCTGGCCCTGCTGGTGATCTGGCTGGGCATCGGGCGCCGGGCGGCTCTGATCGGCATCATCGCGTACGCCGTCCTGCCGGTCCTGTCGAACACGATCGCCGGACTGAAGGCCAACGACCCGACGCTCCTGGAGGCCGCCCGGGGCATCGGCATGTCACCGCTGGGCGTGCTGGGCCGGATCGAGCTGCCGCTCGCCGTACCGCTGATCCTCGCGGGGGTGCGGACCGCGCTCGTCCTGAACGTGGGCACGGCGACGCTCGCCACGTTCGGCGGGGGCGGCGGGCTCGGCGTGCTGATCACCACCGGGATCACCAGCCGGCGGATGCCGGTGCTGCTCCTCGGCTCGATCCTGACCGTCGCGCTGGCGCTGCTGGTCGACTGGCTGGCGTCGCTGGCGGAACTGCTGCTCGGCCCGCGCGGCCTGGAGGCGGGCGCATGAGCACGGGACGGCGTACGGGACGGCGTACGAGGTGGTGCACGAGGTGGTGCACGGAACGGCGGCGGCTTACGGCTCCGGTGGCGGCCGGGGCGCTGCTGGCGGCGGTCTCCGGGTGCGGACTGACCAGCGGTTCGCCCATGGTCGACGACGTGCGGCCGGGATCGGTAGGGCGGGGGCAGCCGCTGAAGGGCGCCGAACTGACCGTGACGTCGAAGGAGTTCACCGAGCAGCTCGTGCTCGGCGCGATCATGGGCATCGCCTTCCAGGCGGCCGGCGCCGAGGTCCTGGACCGCACGGGCATCCAGGGGTCCGTCGGCTCCCGGGAGGCGGTCAGGGGCGGGGACGCGGACGCCTCGTACGAGTACACGGGCACCGCCTGGATCACCTACCTGGGCAACAGCGATCCCCTTCCGGAGCCGGACCGGCAGTGGGAGGCCGTGCGCGACGCCGACCGGAGGAACGGGCTGACCTGGCTGGCGCCGTCGGCCCTGAACAACACGTACGCGCTGGCCATGAACCGGGCCGCCGCCGAGAAGTACGGCACGAGGACGCTCTCCGACGTCGCCGCCCTCGCGGAGTCGGACCCCGGAGCCGTCACGGTCTGCGTGGAGGGCGAGTTCGCCAACCGGGCGGACGGGCTGCCCGGTCTCCAGAGGACGTACGGGATGGGACTGCCCGCCGGGAACATCACGCAGATGGACACCGGGATCATCTACACCCAGGTGTCCAAGGGGAGCTGCACCTACGGGGAGGTCTTCACCACCGACGGGCGCATCAAGTCCATGGGGCTCGCGGTGATGGCGGACGACAAGGGGTTCTTCCCCCACTACAACGCGGCTCCCCAGATCAACTCCAGGACCCTGGAGAAGTATCCGCAGATCGCCGAGGTCCTCGCCCCGGTCACGAAGCGCCTGGACAACGAGGTGGCGCGGGAGCTGAACGCCAGGGTGGACGTCGACGGAGAGGACCCGCACGCGGTGGCGCTGGACTGGATGAAGGCGGAGGGCTTCGTGAAGGAGGGCTAGCGGGAGGGACGGCTAGCAGGAGGGGACGGAGCCCCGTCCCTTCTCCAGTGCCACCAGGGAGTCCACGGCGCCCTTCAGAGTCGTCACCGGGATGAGCCGGAGCCCTTCCGGCAGCTCGGACTGCGCGTCCGCGCACTCCGCCTTCGGGACCAGGAAGACCGTCGCGCCGTCGCGGCGGGCGGCCTGGGTCTTGAGGGCCACTCCCCCGACCGCGCCGACCTTCCCTTCGGCGTCGATCGTTCCCGTGCCCGCGATCACCCGGCCGCCCGTGAGGTCGCCGCCGCTGCCGTCGCCGTCCAGTTTGTCGACGATGCCGAGGGAGAAGAGCAGGCCGGCGCTCGGGCCGCCCACGTCGGCGAGTTCCAGGGCGACCTCGATGTCGTCCGACCGCTCGCCCAGGTGGTCCAGGGCCGCCTCGGTGGCGGTGTCCTGGGACTCGCGCATCTCCTCGGCGTTGTACTCCTCGATCTCCTTGACGCTGTCCCCGTTGGGGTAGACCGCGTCGCGCGGCATGACCGCACGGTCCGTGCGGAACCAGCCGTCGAGCACGTCACCGAGGCCGATGTGCGCGTCCGGGCCCGTCGCCTCGATGGTCGTCATCCGCAGCTGTCCGCTCGTCCCGCGGGTCTTCGCACCGGAGATCGTGATCACCGGCTCGCCCTTGTTCTCACCGAGGACGTCCGCCGTCATACCGGGCTGGGCCAGCGAGAACGGCAACGGCACGAACGCCGCCGCACCGATCAGCCCCACCACGGGAACGGCACAGAGGGCAACGGCCCGAAGGCGGGAAAGACGAGAGAGGCGAGAAAGCACGGGGCCAATCTAACGCGAGCCCGTCCCCCGCCAGGGCCCGCACCCTCCAAGCACCGGCCGCGACCGCCCCCTGAGGGGCGCGGGGAACTGCGCGACCAGCCACCTCTAACCCGCACTCGGCACACGACCCCGGGCCACCCACCCCTGGCCCGCCCGCCAAGCCGCCCGCCCAGGGCCCCGCTGAGGTCACCGCAGCGCGTCAGCCACCTCCCGCGCCGCGTCGACGACCCGCGGCCCCACCCGCTCCGGCACGGCGTCCGCCAGCATCACCACCCCCACGCTCCCCTCGACCCCCGTCACCCCGATCAGCGCCGCCGCGGCCCCGCTCGCCCCGGCCTCCAGCTCCCCGTGCGTGAGGGTGTAGCCGGGCCCGTCCGGCGCCCCGGCCCGGGCGGCGAGGATCGCCTTTCCGGCGGCCCCCCGCTCCAGCGGATGCCGGAACCCGGCCCGGTAGGCCACGTGGTAGTCCGTCCACGTCGGCTCGACCACGGCGACGGCGAGCGCCTCCGTACCGTCGACCAGCGTGAGGTGGGCGGTCGCCCCGATGTCCTCGGCCAGCGACCGCAGCGCGGGCAGCGCGGCCTCGCGGACCAGCGGGTGCACCTGCCGGCCGAGCCGCAGCACCCCGAGCCCGACCCGGGCCCGGCCGCCGAGGTCGCGGCGGACGAGGGCGTGCTGTTCCAGCGTGGCGAGCAGCCGGTACACGACGGTCCGGTTGACTCCGAGTTTGTTGGACAGCTCGGTGACGGTCAGCCCGTGGTCGGTGTCGGCGAGCAGCTTGAGGACGCGCAGTCCCCGGTCGAGCGTCTGGGAGGTCTCCGCGGTCACGACGCCCACTCCTTAGTGGTGAGGGTCGGCGGCCCCCTACGCGGCGGATACGTCGCCGGTCCCGTCGGCGACGCGCGTCAGAGGCCGCCGGTCGGCAGCGTCCCGGGCATTCCCGGGCGGGCACCGGCTGCGCTCCGCGGCGGCGCTGCCACGGGGCGTGTGCGTAGCGGGACAGTAGCGAGCCGGTTCGCTCAGCGGAAGGCTCCGTCCAGAATCCGGTCAGGCGCAGGTACGGGCCACCCTCGGTTACCCAGGGTTTGATCCACTTATCGCCGGATGTGGGCGGCGCGCACCACCCGGCGCGCACACACGTATGAGCGCCGGTACCAGAACGGCACCGGCGCTCGTACGGGCGTACCCGCGCAAGGCATACGAACGTGCGGAGGTCACCGCATACGGGTGGCCCACTCCTGGACCTTGGCGATCCGCTGGCGCAGCTGCCCGGCGGTCGCCTCCGCGCTCGGCGGCCCCCCGCACACGCGGCGCAGCTCGGTGTGGATCACGCCGTGCGGCTTGCCGCTCTGGTGGACGTACGCGCCGACCATCGTGTTGAGCTTCTTCCGCAGTTCCATCATCTCCTTGTGGGAGACCACGGGGCGGCGTTCGGCGGGCAGTTCGAGCAGGTCCGCCTCGTCGTCCGGCTTCTTGCGGCTGTGCGCGATCTGCCGGGCCTGCCGCTTCTGGAGCAGGAGCTGCACCTGGTCGGGCTCCAGCAGCCCCGGGATGCCCAGGTAGTCCTGCTCCTCCTCGCTCCCCGGATGGGCCTGCATGCCGAACTCGGCGCCGTCGTAGAGGACCCGGTCGAAGACGGCCTCGGACTCCAGCGCCTCGAAGGCGAACTGCTCCTGCTCTCCGGTGTCCTCGTCCTCCTCCTTGTTCGCCTCCTCCATCTCCTTCTCGGACTCGGCGTACGGGTCCTCCTCGCCCTCCTTCTTGGGCTTGTCGAGGGCGTGGTCGCGCTCGACCTCCATCTCGTTGGCGAAGGTGAGGAGGTCGGGGACGGTCGGCAGGAAGACGGAGGCGGTCTCGCCGCGCCGCCGGGACCGCACGAAACGGCCGACGGCCTGCGCGAAGAAGAGCGGGGTGGAGATGGTGGTCGCGTACACGCCCACCGCGAGGCGGGGCACGTCGACACCCTCGGACACCATGCGGACCGCGACCATCCAGCGGTCGTCGCTGTGGCTGAACTCGTCGATCCGCCTGGAGGCGCCCGTGTCGTCGGAGAGGACGAGGGTGGCCCTGGTGCCGGTTATCTCGCGGATGAGCTTGGCGTAGGCGCGGGCCGAGTCCTGGTCGGAGGCGATGACGAGGGCGCCGGCGTCCGGGATGCCCTTGCGGACCTCGGTCAGCCGCTGGTCGGCGGCGCGCAGCACGCTGGGCATCCACTCGCCGCGCGGGTCGAGGGCGGTGCGCCAGGCCTGGCTGACGGCGTCCTTGGTCATCGGCTCGCCGAGCCGGGCGGCGATCTCGTCCCCGGCCTTCGTACGCCACCGCATGTTGCCGCTGTAGGAGAGGAAGATGACGGGCCGCACGACGCCGTCGCCGAGGGCGGAGCCGTACCCGTAGGTGTAGTCGGCGGCGGAGCGGCGGATCCCGTCGTTGCCCTCCTCGTACGCGACGAAGGGGATGGGGTTGGTGTCGGACCTGAAGGGCGTACCGGTGAGGGCGAGCCGGCGGGTGGCGGGCTCGAAGGCCTCCAGGCACGCCTCGCCCCAGGACTTGGAGTCGCCGGCGTGGTGGATCTCGTCGAGGATGACGAGGGTCTTGCGCTGCTCGCAGCGGTTGCGGTGCAGCATGGGCCGTACGCCGACGCCCGCGTAGGTCACGGCGACGCCCTGGTACTCCTTGCTCAGCGGGCCCGCGCTGTACTCGGGGTCGAGCTTGATCCCGATCCGCGCGGCCGCCTCCGCCCACTGCTTCTTCAGGTGCTCGGTCGGCGCGACCACGGTCACCTGCTGCACGACGTGGTGGTGCAGCAGCCACGACGCGAGCGTCAGCGCGAAGGTCGTCTTGCCGGCGCCGGGCGTGGCGACGGCGAGGAAGTCGCGCGGCTGCTCCTGGAGGTACCGCTCCATCGCCCCCTGCTGCCAGGCGCGCAGCTTGTTGGCGGTGCCCCAGGGGGCCCGCCCGGGGAACGCGGGCGACAGGTGGTGCGAGGAGGCGGTACCGGCGACGGAAGAGGCGGGCACGGAGGGCCCTCCAGTGAGGATGGCGGTGGGCGACGGGCGGGCGGTAGTCACGGTCTCCGGAGGGTGGTCGAGGACAAGGGGCCGTGCGCGCCACGCCGGACAGGATGACGGCGGACGACGAACGGCACACCCGGGTATGACAACCGGGCCACCCTACCGGCGGCCCGGCCACGTCCACGCGCGGGCGACGCGGCGCCGCTCCTGGATGGGACCCAGGTCACATCCGGGACCCAGGTCACATCGCGGAGGCGGCACCCGCTCGGTCACGCGGCCCGCAGCCGTGTCGTCACCCAGGCTCCCACCAGCGCCACCCCCGCCATCGGCAGGAACACCGCCACGAAGGCGGTCGGGTGACCGCCCGAGGCCTGGGTGGCCGCGTGGGCGACCGTGCCGCCGCCCAGCGCCGCGAAGGCCGCTCCGCCCGCGGCGAGGAGGACGACGTTGGCGAGGCCGTCGGATATCTGGAGGGCGGCGGAGTTCTTGCCCGCCTCGCCCGGCTCGGACAGCTTCAGCAGCAGGACGCTGCTGGAGGAGATCACCAGCCCCATGCCGAAGCAGCCGAACCCCCACGCCACCGCCACCGTCCACACCGGCACCCCGTCGATCAGCACGCTCGGCGCGGCGGCGATGGCGGCCGCGGTCAGCACCATGCCCAGCGTCATCAGCCGCTCCCGGTACGGCTCCACGCGCGCCCGCGCCTGGACGAAGGAGCCCAGCGCCCAGGTGGCACCGCCCGCCGCCAGCGAGAACCCGGCCATCGTCGGCGACAGCCCCCGCTCGGTGACCAGCATCAGCGGCACGAACGACTCGGCCGCGATGAAGGACCCGGCCGCCACCCCGCGCAGCAGCACCACGGACGGCAGGCCGCGCGCCGCCCGGTAGGTCCCGCGCGGCAGCAGCCCGAGC
>NZ_JABTYA010000246.1:0-543 GCF_013302945.1 Streptomyces sp. 8P21H-1
GACGGCCGTGCTGACCGCCGCGGAGGCCCTGCGCGACGACACCCGGCCCCCGGCCGCCCGGCTCGCCGCCGCCCTGACACCGGACGTGGACGCGGCGTTCGCGCGCCACCCCCTGCGGGAACGGCTCTCCCGGTCGGACCCGCTTCCCCTGTCGGTGGAGCGCGAACGGGCGCTGTACGGGTCCTGGTACGAGTTCTTCCCGCGCTCGGAGGGCGCGGTGGTGGAGCCCGGCAGGCCGCCGGTCGGCGGGACGTTCCGCACGGCGGCGCGGCGGCTGCCCGCCATCGCGGAGATGGGCTTCGACGTGGTGTACCTGCCGCCGATCCACCCCATCGGCACGACCTTCCGCAAGGGCCCCAACAACACGCTGAACCCGGGCCCGGACGACGTCGGGGTGCCGTGGGCGATCGGTTCGCCGGAGGGCGGGCACGACGCCGTCCACCCGGACCTCGGCACGATCGAGGACTTCGACGACTTCGTGCGCAGGGCCGCCGAGCTGGACCTGGAGATCGCGCTCGACTTCGCGCTCCAGTGCTCGCCGGA
>NZ_JABTYA010000246.1:603-883 GCF_013302945.1 Streptomyces sp. 8P21H-1
GCGGGAGACGGTCCGGGTGCTGCGGTTCTGGATGGAGCACGGGGTGCGGATCTTCCGCGTCGACAACCCCCACACGAAGCCGGTCGTGTTCTGGGAGCAGGTGATCGCGGAGATCAACCGCACCGATCCGGACGTGATCTTCCTGGCCGAGGCGTTCACCCGCCCGGCGATGATGCACACGCTCGGCGCGATCGGTTTCCAGCAGTCGTACACGTACTTCACCTGGCGCAACACCAAGAAGGAGCTGACGGAGTACCTCACCGAGCTCTCCGGTGAGGCG
>NZ_JABTYA010000246.1:925-1177 GCF_013302945.1 Streptomyces sp. 8P21H-1
CCCGACCTGGGGCGTCTACAGCGGGTACGAGCTGTGCGAGGGCGTGCCGGTGCGCGAGGGCAGCGAGGAGTACCTGGACTCGGAGAAGTACCAGCTGCGGCCGCGCGACTGGGCGGCGGCCGAGCGCGAGGGCCGGACCATCGCCCCGCTGCTCGCCCGGCTCAACGCGATCAGGCGGCGCAGTCCCGCCCTGCGGCAACTGCGCGATCTGCACTTCCATCATGCGGACAACGATGCCGTGCTGGTCTACAG
>NZ_JABTYA010000023.1:0-112 GCF_013302945.1 Streptomyces sp. 8P21H-1
CACCGATCGGCTCGCAGACATCGGCGCCTCAGCCTCCGTCGCGGACAGCTATGACAACGCGATGGCCGAGGCCCTGAACGGCACGTTCAAGGCCGAACTGATCGAGATGCAG
>NZ_JABTYA010000023.1:218-3701 GCF_013302945.1 Streptomyces sp. 8P21H-1
GTCTCCCGGTTGATCGACACACTCGCGGCGGGCGGCCAACGCGCCCTGAACGCGATCCGCAGTGCCCGCTCTCAAGTGCGCGAACATGTATGGAAGTTAGCTGGCACTTCGGCGCCTGATGCGACCGGTTGTGTGACCGTGGACCTGGACGGCGTTTTGGTGATCGCGCACTCCGACAAGGAAGACGCCGCTGCGACCTGGAAGAAGACCTTCGGCCATCACCCGCTGATGGGCTTCGTCGACCACGGGACGGGCGGGTCCGGCGAGCCGGTGGCCGGTCTGCTCAGGCCCGGAAACGCCGGCAGCAACACCGCCGCCGATCACATCACGGCCACCCAACTGGCCCTGGCCCAGCTGCCCAAGTCCTATCGGCGCGGGCGCCGGACGCTGATCCGCACCGACTCCGCGGGCGGCACCCACGAGTTCGTGGCCTGGCTCGCGAAACGCGGACGATGGCTGTCGTATTCGGTCGGGATGACCATCACCGACGCAATTCACCAGGCCGTACTCACGGTGCCCCTCGCGGCATGGACGCCGGCCGTCGAGCCGGACGGAGAGATCCGCGACGGGGCCTGGGTCGCCGAACTCACCGGCGGCATGCTCGACGGCTGGCCGAAGGGCATGCGGCTGACCGTCCGGAAGGAACGACCGCACCCCGGCGCCCAGTTGAGGATCACGGATGCCGACGGCATGCGGATCACGTGCTTCGCCACCAGCACCACCGGCCGCCCCATCGCCGAGCTCGAACTCCGCCACCGCCTGCGGGCACGGGCCGAGGACCGCGTCCGGGCTGCCCGCGCGACCGGCCTGCGGAACCTGCCCCTGCACGACACCGCTCAGAACAGGGTCTGGCTGGAGATCGTCCAGATCACACTCGACCTGCTGGCCTGGATGCCGATGCTTGCACTGAACGACCAGGCACGGCTCTGGGAGCCCCGCCGCCTGCGGCTCCGCCTGTTCAGCCCGGCCGGCCAGCTCGTCACCACCGGCCGCCGCCGGATCCTCCGCCTCTCTCACCACTGGCCCTGGGCCCATGTCGTCACCAGCGCCCTCGGACGGCTCGACCATCTGCCCAACCCAATCTGACCAGTAGTTTTTCCGCCCTTGCGAGCAGCACCACGTCTCCGGAGCAGTGGAACTCCGCGCCCACCCGACACGTCAGTCGGGCCACCGGCCTGCCCGCCAATAGCCACGGAACGCGAAACGGTCCGCCGACTACGTCGGCAGACCGTCACGAAAGATCGAGGTTAGGCCTGCTGTCATGTCCCCGTTACAGCGGGGACACGACAGCAGCGACGACTGCCGCTGACTCAGACGCCGGCGGCACTGCGGTTCATCGATCCCGGGGCATAATACCTGCGGATGCGGATATCGCTACTGGATCGAGCAGCCGTCCCTCATCTCGCCTGAGACTCAGAAGATCTTGAGTCCGTCGATCCTGACCCCACCCGAGTGGTTCGGCCAGGTGTAGATGGTCCACTTCCCGATCGGGGTGCCAGGCTGCCACCTTCCGTCCCCGTGCCACTGGACGACATTGTTGCCGGTCGAGATCTGCTCCGCCCATCCGAGCATGTAGGCGCCCGACCACCTGACTTCTCCGGCATTGGCCCAGCACCAGCTATCGTCGGTGCTTCCGTCAGACAACCTGTGCCCGTAGACCAGTGCGAGGTCCTGCCTCACACCGCACGTAACTTCGTCGATCGCGGACGCCTGCGGCGCAGTGGCGACCGTCAGCGAAGTCGCCGCAACGATGCTCGTCAGCGCGGACAAGGCCAACTGCTTGACTCGTCGAGTCATAAGGTTCTCCTTTTCTTGCTCTTCCAGTCGTGCTATGGGCCGGACGGCCGCTTGGTTTGGCATAGCGCCGTCCGGAGTCGAGGGGCTGAGCTTGGCGCTCAGGTCGTACCGGGCGCGGCAAGGAGGCGTGCTGCCCGATCGACCCGTGCATGGACCTGCTTCTTATAATCGGTCAGGACTTTTGTGTTGGCGGCGATAAGTCGCTGCTGGTATCCAGTCAGGACCGCGAAATAGATGCCTGCAAGGTTTGATGACCGCGTGCAGGACTCGTCGGCGATGGCTGCGGCGATCTCCTTGACGCTCGCCTTCTTGGCGTCTCTGAAGCTGTCGGCCAACTTCTGGGGGTCTTCGGCAGGGTGTCCCGCTGCGCTCATACAGGACGACCAGTTCTTGCGTGCGACGGCAACCCGACTGTCAGAGGACGTCACCTGAAACGACCTGCCAAACAGATCCTGGGTCAGCTTCCAGCCCTTGGTGTTGGTGAGGGACGGCAACTTTTTTTCCGCCCGGTCCCAGCAGACGTTGTAGTCTTTAAGCTCCCGTCCTTTGGGACCTTCGGAAAAGGGAAGGGGTACTGCGACGTGGAAACCGACCCTCTTCGCGGTTGCATGGCCGATGTAGCCCCAGTTGCCAGCCGGGCGGAGAACTTCTTTTTCAGCCCTGGTATTTTTGGGAGAGATAGTCTTCTTCCGCTTTGAATACGTGGCGTGTCCGCGGCTCTTCATGCATTGAGCTACCAGTGCCTCGTTCGTCTGGTAAAGCAGAAGGTCCTCCTTTTCGGAGGTCCCGTATTCGGAAAGCGGCAGTCCTACCAGCCCGTCGTATCCGGTGGGAGGAGCTTTGGGACTGGGCCCGACGGACGGCGCGGCCACGTCTGCAGTGTTGCCAGTAAGACCACCGGAACAGCCGGTTGCCAGCAGACCCGCAGCGATCATCGCGGTACACGCTCGGCTAACAGGCATCGAGCGTTGTCGCAGAGTGCGTATGACTTGGGCGGATCCCACGGTGTGCTTACCTTTCTGAGAACAGAAGCGAAATTCTGCGACTGGGTTCCAGACGGAGACTTGAAACGGTGGTGTTGCGCGTGGTTTCCCCCGCCACCTTCAGAAATCCCCGGTGTTTTCCGACCCGAGCCCGACGAAGTGAAGATTTGCATACACATCTCGAGGTGATCAATATGCAGCCTCTGTCGTTAGATGTTCCTCTAACCTTGATCGTTCATCAGGGCCCGTCAGCTTGCTGATGGGCCCTTTGTGTGAGTGTTGATGTGGATTTTCTTAGTCTGGGCAGGCTGATGGCCCGGTTGTCGCGTCGGGTTCCACGGTTTCGATGGGCTGGTGGTATTCGCAGGGACGGGAAGACGCTGTTCAGCTGGGGTCCGGCAGAGCGTGGAGTCGGTCTAAAGGGTGTTGCATAAGGCCGCGTTTGGGCAGGTCAGGGCCCGTGATGACAGTCTTCTGGTCATGATGCGAGGGCGAGGTTGTGCATGTGGGCGACGGCCTGGACGGCGTGGTGGAGGCCGTCGCCGTGCTGGCGGCAGTCGCGGAGGATCTTGTAGTTCTTCATGCGGCCGATGACATGTTCTACCCGGGCCCGCACAGTGCGGTGGTCCGCGTTGTCGGCCTCCTCGCCTCCCGGGTGGTGCGGGGCGGGTGTCGACTCGGGACCGCCCTCGCTCAGGCCGTA
>NZ_JABTYA010000023.1:3766-19274 GCF_013302945.1 Streptomyces sp. 8P21H-1
GTCGCCGGGTCGCCCGGACGGTAGGGTCACACCACGGTCAACTCCTTCGTGTCCTCCCGGTTCGTCGCCGCCGGACCGGGGGCGGGTGTCGACTCGGGACCGCCCTCGCTCAGGCCGTACCGCGCGTGGAAGCGGCGGAGGAAACCGGGCGCGTACCAGGCGGAGTTCCCCAGCAGACGCATCGCGGCGGGGACGAGCACGCCGCGGACGGCGAGGGCGTCGATGAGGATGGCCAGCCCGCTGCCGAGGCCGAACATCTGTATGAAGCTGAGTTTGGCGGTGCCGAAGGCGAAGAAGCTCACCGCGAGCAGGAAAGCGGCCGCGCTGACGATGCGTCCGGTGTGGCCGAGGCCGTTGACTACGGCGGTCGCGTTGTCCGCTCCCTGGTCGTGGAGCTCCTTAATCCGGCTGGTGACGAAGACCTCGTAGTCCATCGAGAGGCCGAAGCCGATGCAGAACATCAGCACGGTCATCGACAGCTCCATCGGCTGTGCGGTGAAGCCGAGCAGTGAGGAGAAGTGGCCGTCCTGGAAGATCCAGGTCATCACACCCAGGGTGGCTCCCAGGCTGATCAAGTTGAGGATCAGCGCGCGCAGCGGCTGCACGACGCTGCCGGTGAACAGGAAGAGCAGCAGGAAGGTGCTGAGGACGACCAGAGTCACGGCCAGCGGGAGTTCGTCGGCGATGGACTGCTTCGCGTCGACCAGTACGGCGTCGTTCCCGCCGACCAAGGGGTCCGTGCCCGGGGGCGGAGTCACCGCGCGCACCCGCTCGACCAGGTCCTCGGCGGCTTCCGACTTCGGCATCAGGCTGCTCACCACGCTGATCCGCTGTGCGTTGGGCCGGCCGAGGGCGGAGTCGGCGGGGCCGGTCGCGGAGGGCCTTCCCGCGCTGTAGGTTCCCGCGCTGGTCTCGACGCGCTCGACGCCCTCGAGCGCGGCCAGCTGCCCCGCGTACGAGGCCAGCGGGGCCTTGGCCACGGAGGTGTCGATGGCGATGAAGAGGGCGGACTCCTCGCTGCCGCCGAACTCCTCCCGCAGGACCTGCGAGACCTGGCGGCTGTCGGCGTCCTTGGGCAGCACGCGTTCGTCCGTCGTTCCGAAGGTGATGTTCAGCAGGGGGCTCGCCGCCAGCAGCAGCACCGCGATGACGGGCACCGCCGTGAGCACCGGCCGCCGCATGACGGTGCGGGCCAGCCGTCCCCACCCGGACGCCTGGGCCTCGGTGCGCCGCGCCTTCGCCCACGGCATTCGCCCGCCGTTGACCCGGTGCCCCAGCGCCTTCAGCAGGGCGGGCATCACGAACAGGGTGCTCACGGCGGCGATGGCGACGACGCCGACCCCGGCGAAGCCGAACGAGCGCAGGAAGTACTGCGGGAACACCATAAGGGTCGCCAGGGCCGCCGCGACGGTCGCCGCGGAGAAGGCGACGGTGCGGCCCGCGGTGTGCATCGTCCGCCGGACGGCGTCGTCCACGCCCACACCGGCCGCGATCTGTTCGCGGAAGCGGCTGACCATCAACAGGGCGTAGTCGATGCCCAGTCCGAGACCCAGGGCGGTGATGAGGTTGGTCGCGGTGTCGGCCACGTCGGTCACGCTGCCGAGCAGGTAGAGCTGGGCGAACGAGCCCGTGATGGCGATGACGGCGATGACGAGCGGCAACAGCGCCGCGACGAAGCTGCCGAAGACGACCAGGAGCAGCACAAGGGTCAGCGGCATGGCGATCGCCTCGGCGAGGATCAGGTCGTCGACCACCTGGTTCGACAGCTCGGCACCCACAGTGGCGCCCCCTCCGGCCCGGACGGTGAGACCGTCCTTGTAGGGGCCGCTGTAGGTGTCCAGGAGGGCGATGGCGCTTTTCCGCTGCTCGGTGGCGTCTCCCTTCACGTGGGCGAGCACCATGGCCTCACGGCCGTCCTTGGAGCGCAGGTCCGGGTTGTTCGTCTCCCAGTAGGAGACGACGTTGCTGAGCCGCTCGTCCTTCTTGAGTTCGGCCACCAGATCCTGGCCGTCCTCCTCGGCGGCGGGGGTGTCGACGCGGCCTTCGGCGGAGCGGACCAGCAGGACGAGGTTGGTCTCGCCGCCGAACTTGTCGGCGATGACGTTCGCCGCCCGTGTGGAGGAGGAGGCGGGGTCGTCGAAGCCGCCTCCCTTCAGCTTGTCGAAGGCGCCAGCGCCCACCGCGCCCATCAGTGCCACGGCCAAGGCGGCCACGAGCAGCACCAGTCGGGACCGGCGGATCGCCAATTCGGCCAAACGTTCGAACACGAGTGGATCTCCTTCAGGGTTCTTCGGGGAGGGGCGAGAGGCGGCGGTAGGACGAGAAGCCGGCGCAACGCGTCGCACAGCCCTCTTCGCCCCGGCGGACGGTGCGCGATGCCGCGCGCTCGTCGCCGCCGAAAACGACGCTAGTCAGGCAGCGTCCTTTGGGGCAGAAGGAGGTTTACCTGACACTGTTAGATTTTCCGGGCGAGTGCAGGCCCCTGATGACTTGGCCCGTCAACCGCCTTAGGATCGCCGCATGTTCGTCGACAAGCCCGCGACGGTCCTGCCGTCCCTGCGCCAGCGACGCCGAGCCGCCGCGACCCGGGAGATCATGGACGCCGCCGAGCGCCAGATCGCCGAGCGCGGGCCGCACGCGTTGTCCCTGCGAGCCGTCGCCCGCGACCTCGGCATGACCGTGCAAGGGCTGTACCACTACTTCCCGAACAGGGACGCCCTCGTCACGGCGCTGGTGGCCAAGGCGTACGACGACCTGGCCGCCGCCGTGACGGCAGCCGTCGACGCGACGGCCGACGAACCGGCCGCACAGCGGTTCCTGGCCGCCGCCGAGGGCTATCGCCGATGGGCCGTCACCCACGTCGAACGGTTCCAACTGCTGTACGGCGCACCGCTGCGCCACTACGAGGCACCTGCTGAGGGCCCGACCACCCAGGCGATGCGCCGACTGAGCATGGTCTTCCAGCGGGAGATATTCGACGGGTTCACCACGGCACAGCTCGCCGCGGCCGACACCCGGGAGCTCTCACCGGCCGTACAGGCGCACCTGGGACCCCTGTTCCCGCACGGCTCGGAAAGCCTGCCGCCTCCCGCCGCCGCTCTCCTTCTCGGCGTCTGGGGCCACATGCACGGCATGGTCGCCCTAGAGGCCTTCAGACACACCGCCTTCATCGGCGAACACCAGGCGGAGATCTTCTGCATGACCATGCGTGACCTGTTGGAGGACCTCCATCGGCGCATTCCCACGCGTCCCCCACAGGCACCGGCTGCAACTTGAGGGGCGGCACCGGAGAGTGCGACGACAGGGCGGGGGACGACCACGGCCCCCGCGGGCTCAGCCGATGCCCACGACGGGGGCCAGGATCTGCTCGACGGTCCGGGCGGGGCGGCCGATGACGGATTCCAGCGTGGGGTCGGTGACGTCGAACTCGCCGTCGCGGGCGGCGGTGAACATCGTCAGGGAGAACTCCGCCGCGGGACGCGGCATGCCGGCGGCGACCGCCGCCTCGATCCACTTCTCGTCGTCCACGACGACATGGCTGACGGTGCGGCCCGTGAGGCGGCCGAGGACCTCCGCGACACCGGCGAAGTCCAGCGTGCGGGGCGCGGTCAGGGGCGGCGTGACGCCGTCGCGCGTCCCGTCCGCGTCGTCGGCCAGAGCGGCGGCCGCGACCTCCGAGAGGTCCTCGTGGGCCGTCCAGAAGAAAGGGCCGTCCTGTGGGACGGCGAGCGTTCCGGTCTCCAGCGCAGCCCCGATGTAGTGCTCCAGGGTGGCGGTGTAGAAGCCGTTGCGCAGGGTGGTGCAGGGGACGCCGAGTCGCCGCAGATGCTCCTCGGTGGCCGCGTGGACCGGCTGCGGCCGGAAGAGGGACGTGGCGGAGGCGGCCTGGTGGCTTGGTGTACAGGATGCGCCGGGCGCCGGCTTCCTTGGCCGCGTCGACGGCGGCGATGTTCGCGGCGACCGCGCCGTCGCCCCGGATGGAGGCGGAGACGACGAGGACGCGTTCGGCTCTTTCGAAGGCGTGCCGCAGTCCGCCGGGCTCGGTGAAGTCGCCCGCGTGTACCCGGTCCCCGCGTGCGGGGCGCCGTTGTGCCCGGTTCCTGATGTCGGCGGCCGGGCGGACGCGTGGGTGACGCAGCGGGGCGTGCGCACGCGTTGGGCGACCGGTCAGTCCGCGAACGCGGCCACGTACGACGCCACGCAGGACTCGGGTGTCGCGCGCGAGGTGACGACGTGCCCGTCCACGGCCACCGGCGGGGTGAGGGGCGCCTGGAGCAGGCGCTCGGAGCGGGTGGCGGCGAGTTGCTCCGCCGGCATCAGCGTCCAGGCCCCGGGGGCGTGGCCCACCTCGAACAGCACGTGCAGCATGTCCCAGGCGGGCGGCCGTACAGGGGTCAGGGGCAGCGCGGCGAGGCGGATGCACGACGCCACGGCCGCCCGCAACGAAGGTATCGCCGACTGCTTCCAGCACTTTCCCGACGTCGAGGTCCTCCTGGACGACGGCTATCTCGGCCTGAGCCGCGACCACCGCGGGCAAGCCGTCACACCCCCGAGAAAGCCGCGGCCCGGAGCGTTGCCCGGCAGAGTCGGACAGTGGGAACGCGAGCGCCACGGGCACTCATCCGACCGCATCACCATCGAACACGCCCTCGCCGACCACAAACGCTGGAAGCAACTGACGCACTGGACCCACCGCCGCGACCGACTGCCCGACACCTACCGCGCCATCGCCAGCCTCGTCTCCGACCGCACCAGCACCACCTGAAAACAAACCATGACCAGGCCAAACACACCTCACCCGCTATCACGCACCAACTCGTAAGAGAGGCCACGTTGAGGGCAGTGTCGAGTGTGCTTCCTCTGGCCTTGTGGGAATAGGCCGGCGGGTATGGACAGGTCAGAGGCTCCACGTTCGGCCCAGGGACATGTGTCGTCGCGTCACCTGAGACCACCCGGTCGGCGATTTTTGCCATAGCAGCAAGCCGCCTTCGCGCATTGGCACGGTTACAAGGACGCTGGTTCTCGAGCGCCCCTAACTGCATTGGGGTAGGCACGAGAGGGCAACGATGACCAGCAGTGACATAGCCGCAGCCGCTGCGAGCCGGCCCAACGAGCAGGACTCCGAGTCGTCCACCTGCTTGGCCGCTGTGCGCCAAGTCGCCAGTCGATTCACCGGGACCTACGGTCTGACGCAGGTGGACCCCGAGTTCGGTCTGCTCTTCGCCGAGACCGTGGAGGTCTGGCACAGCTTCGATCACGAGACCGTGTCACTTCCCGGCGATGAATTCGCAGGTGCGATGTTGCGGATGCTCCGTGCGACCGCCGACCTCGTGAGGAACCACGCCGACCGCATCTGGTCTCTCCACGTCGACCACCACGGCTTCGCTCTGGCCGCCACCGCTTCGGGCGAATTGGAGAACGGCACCCCGGTGCGCATTTCACGCTGTCTCCAGGTGACGGTCCACGAGGGGCGCATCACTCGCATCTGCGAGTTCGGCGACCGACAGCAGCGCCTGCCACTGGATGAGGCCCTGCGTGCCGCAGGCCGCTTCCGCAGCTGACACCCCCACCACCCCGACATCGTCAGGAGTCATCATGGACGTCTTTCTCACAGGTGCCAGCGGCTACATCGGCGGAGCTGTAGCCCGCCGTCTGATCCGCGAGAAGCACACGGTACGCGGCTTGACCCGCACACGCGGCGTGGTCGGTGCTCTCGCCGCCGCCGGCATCGAACCGGTCGTCGGGGACCTTGACGACACGGCGCTGCTCCAGCGAGAGGCCGACCGCGCCGACGCGGTCGTCAACGCCGCTCACAGCGACCACCGTGGCGCTGTGGCCGCCTTTGTCGACGCCCTGCGGGGTTCGGGCAAGGTATTGATCCACACCAGCGGAACCAGCGTCATCGGTGACGACGCCCAGGGCCGGTACGAATCCGAGGTGGTATTCGACGACGCGAAGCCTTTCAGCCCGGGGGACCACGAGATCCGGCGGGCCCGGTACGCCATCGACCGCTCCGTCGTCGATGCCGGTGCAGCGGGAGTGCGTTCGGTGGTGCTGTGCAACTCACTGATCTACGGCAACGGCACGGGACCGCGTCCGCAGACCGTGCTGATCCCGCCACTGGTCACACAGGCCCAGGTCGGCAAGGCCGTCCGCGTCGTCGGACGCGGCCTGAACCGTTGGTCGACGGTGCACCTCGAGGACATGGCCGACCTGTATCACCTGGCGCTCACCGACCCCGCGGCCACGGGCTTCTACTTCGTGGAGGGCGGCGAGGACGCCTCGTTCGCCGAAATCGGTGAGGCGATCGCCCGCCGGCTGGGACTGGGGCCGGTGGAGCCGTGGGATCTGAGCTCCGCTGCGGCCGCGTGGGGGGAGGGCTTCTCCCGGTACGCCCTCGGTGCCAACAGCCGCGTACGTGCCACCCGGGCTCACGGCCTTGGCTGGCGCCCCTCGCGCCCATCGATCACGAACTGGATCGAGCAGGAAATGCCCTTGCCGTGAGGCGGTCAGCGCGTCGGTAGTGTGGTGGCGCGGTTAGGGGCGGGGTCGGGTGATCACTGTCAGGGCTTTGACCAGTGCGATCAATCCTCGATGACACGAAGGGCCTTGACCCCGAATCCTGAACACGGGTTATGCGGCTTGTGCCAGCGTAGTTGGTGTGAGGTGGAAGACGTTTTCGAAGGCGATCGGTGATCGTTGTCCGAGGCGGGAGTGTCGGCGTCGGGTGTTGTAGCGGTGGAGCCATCTGAAGGCGTCGAGTCGGGCCTCGTGCTCGTCGGGCCAGCTCTTTCGCCCTTGCAGGGTCTCGCGTTTGAAGGTCGCGTTGAAGGACTCGGCGAGTGCGTTGTCCGCGCTGGACCCGACCGCGCTCATACTTTGCCGAACCCCTGCTGAGCTGCAGGCTTGGGCGAATGCCCTGCTCGTGTACTGGGCTCCGTGGTCGGTGTGCATGATCGATCCGGCGAGGCTGCCGCGGGTGCGGATTGCCGCCGCCAGGGCGTCGGTGACGAGGTCCGCGCGCATGTGGTCGGCGATCGCCCAGCCGGCCAGGCGGCGCGAGGCGAGGTCCATGACGGTCGCCAGGTAGCAGAACTTCCCGCCGTCGATGGGCAGGTAGGTGATATCGCCGACGTACTTCGTGTTCGGCTTGTCCGCGGTGAAGTCGCGGCGGATCAGGTCCGGGGCCTTGGCGGCGGCCGGGTCGGGGGCTGTGGTGCGGTGCCGGCGGCGCAACCGGACTCCTTCGGTTCCCGACGCCCGCATGATCCTGGCGACCCGCTTGTGGTTGACCGCCTCACCGCTGGTCTCGCGCAGTTCGGCGGTGATCCTCGGGGCTCTGTGGGTGCCGTCCGATTCCTGGTGCACCGCCCGTATCCGGGCGGCCAGGCGGGCGTCGGCCGCCTGCCGGGCGGCCCGGTCCGCAGCTGTCCGGCGCCAGTAGTAGAAGCTCGAGCGGGCGACGCCAAGGATGCTGCAGAGCCGCTTCACGCCGTAGCGGCGGTGGTGGTCGGCGACGAACTGGAAGCGGTTCACCAGCGCGTCTGCCCGGCGAAATACTTCGCCGCTCGGCGCAGGATCTCGCGTTCCTCTTCCAGCTCGCGGACCTTCTTCCGCAAGGCTGCGTTCTCCGCCTCCAGCGGGGCCGGCGGCTGGGACGGTTCCTGAGCCCGGCGTCCCCGGGGACGACTCACCCCGGCTGCCCGGACCCAGTTCCGCAGGGTCTCCGGGTTGATCCCCAGATCAGCGGCGACCGACCTGATCGTCGCTTCCGGCCGCGCCTGCCACCTCGCCCACACCCGCAGGAACCCCACGCCGCCCGGATCAGCCCACGCTGCGGTACCCGTGGCGTACGTCCTGGTCCCGCCCGGCGCCACCGCGAAAACCCTCATCACCGAATTCGCCCGCTACCTCGGCATCCCCCTGACCACCCGCATGACCCAGACCCAGATCACCGACGCCGTCTGCCACACCTACACCGCCGCGGGCGTCCACCTCGTCCTCATCGACGAAATCCACCGCCTCAACCCCCGCACCACCACCGGGGCGCAGACCGCCGACCTGATCAAAGACCTCACCGAACGCCTCCCCGCGACCTTCGTGTACGTCGGCATCAACGTCACCGACACCCCCCTGTTCAGCGGCACCCGCGGCGCCCAACTCGCCGGACGCGCCACCCTCATCACCTGCGGCCCCCTCCCCGCCCGCCACGGCACCCGCCAACCCTTCCGCGACGTCATCACCGACATCGAAAACGCCCTCGACCTCCACCACCACAAACCCAGCACCCTCCCCCGGCACGCCGCCTACCTCCACCAGCGCACCGCCGGCCGCATCGGATCCCTCACAAGGCTCATCCGCCAAGCAGCCATCACCGCCATCCACGACGGCACCGAACGCTCACCAAAACCGCCCTCGACGCCATCCGCCTCGACCACCGCGCCGAACAACACAGACGCCCCACCCGCAGCCGCTAACCCCATCCACCCACCCACCAGGAAAAACAACGCTTACCAGCACAAACACCAACCGAGCTTTTACGAGCCAGCGGAACCCACAACAAGCCCGGACCCACTCAACGCACAACAGATACGCCCAGCTCACACCCCGAACTGCCCGCTGGAACCGTGCACCCGGCCTCTCTCAACGAACCCACAACACACCAGCCCAGCAAGCCCGCGATACACCAACAAGCCCCCCTCCGAACGTCAGCCAGATACGCCGTCAGCCTCTCCGCGTCCGCGACACTGCACTCACGGAATCCGAGGTGCTCCCGGATCTGCGCGCGGTGGTACTCGACCGTGCGCGCCGTCCAGTCGTGGAAACCCAGCTCCGAGGCGGGCACCTGCACCTGCCGGGCGACGAACTCCACCGCCTCACCCGCCAACTCGACCCGGCCCCGCGGAAACCGGCCGTACTGCGTATAAAACTTCAGCAACACGGCGAAGCCCAGGCGCGTCGCACCACGCACGAGCGTCTGCTCGTCCTTCTGACCAGGGCTACGGCCTGGTCACTGACTTGGACGGCAACCCGATCCGCGGCCTGGTCATGACGGCCGCGAGCCAGGAGCACGGCACCCTCGCCGCCCGCGACGGTGCCGATCTTCCCGACCTACCCGTCGGCACCCGCCTGCGTATCCTGCCCAACCACGCCTGTGCCACCGCCGCCCAGCACCACGGCTACCACGTCATCGACCGCACCCGGAGCACAGGCGGCGCGCCCGTGATCGAGGCTTTCTGGCAACGCGTCACCGGCTGGTGACTTGCCTCGGCGTGCTCGGGAAGTGCTCCGGGTACGCCCTTGGGATCGTCCGCCGGAAGACCGGGGACGCGGCGAGGCCCCGCCGGCCTCCGAGGCCCGGGCATCGCAGGCGCTGCCAGCGGGGCATGCCGGTGCGATCACCTGGTCATGGGCCGGTCCGGCCGAGGACCTCTGCGACGAGTCGGCGCGCGTACGTGGCATCGAGTCCGTCCGGGCGGAAGAGGATGCGGTACATCATGGGCGCGACGACACGGTCGATGATCGTCTCGACCTCGGGCGTCTTCTCCCCGCGTTCGGTGGCGCGGGTGAGGACGAGGTCGATCTGCTCGGCGGCGTAGGCCGAGCACTGGCCGGCGTTACTGCCGTCCGGGTCGCCGAGCAGGGCGTCGCGGATGTAGGCCCGGCCGGGGGGGGAGGCCATCTCGTCGAGGAACTGCTCGGCCCAGGCCGTCAGGTCGGACGACAGGGCACCGTGGTCGTTGGGTGCGGTGTCGGGCCGCAGCCGCTCGACCGCTACGTCCGACAGCAGCTCCTGCAGATCCCCCCAGCGGCGGTAGATCGTCGACGGTGTCACGCCCGCACGCTGGGCGATCACCGGTACGGTCAGGGCGTCCCGGCCCGCTTCCGACGCGAGTTCGCGTACGGCGGCGTGGACCGATGCCTGGACCCGGGCGCTGCGCCCGCCGGGGCGCACCATCTGCCTGCTCATAAAACCCACCTTAAAGCAAAATCATTGCGTCTAGCGAGCCACCCACCTCCGTGCGACGGTCTTCTTCTTGCGGCACCTGGCCGATCGGAGCCGAACGGCGCTTTCGGGCCCGGCCGACTGGTGAGGCCGGGCCCAAGCGCTCGTTCACGCTGCGCGCGCGAGCTCGCGGGCGGGCTGGGTCTGCTCGTAGGCCTGGCCGACTCGCAGGAGCGCGCTCTCTCCGAGCGGTCGCCCGAGCAGCTGCATGCCGATCGGCATGCCTGCCGCATCGTGGCCGACGGGGACGGACAGGGACGGCACCCCGGTGATGTTGGCAGGGGACGAGAGGCGTACGTAGGCGTCGGAGACGCCCTCGACGGTGCCGTCGGCCCAGGTGATCGTCTCCTGGCCGGCCTTGACCGCGGTCGCCGGGACGGTGGGGGCGACGATCAGGTCGACCTCCTGCAGCATGCGTGCCCATTCCTGCCGCATGAGGGTGCGGGCGCGCTGGGCCCGCAGATAGTCCCCGGCGGGCATCAGTTCGCCGGCCTCGAGGAGGATGCGGACGTCGTCCTGGTAGAGCTCGGGGGCGGTGCGCAGGGTGCTCTCGTGGTAGGCGGTCGCCTCGGGCACCATCAGGCCCCACTGGGTGGCCTGGATGTAGCGGGTCATGGGGATCTCGACCTCCACGAGGCGCGCGCCAAGGGCCCGAAGCTGGGTGATCGCGCGCCGGACGGCGGCCTCCACCTCCGCATCGACGTGATCGAAGTAGTAGTTGCGCGGCACGCCCACGCGCAGCCCCGTCAGGTCCGTACCCGCGCCCGGCCGGTAGTCCACGGCGGAAGTGGTAAGGGACGCGGGGTCGCGCGGATCGTGTCCGGCCAGGGCGGCCAGGACCAGGGCCGCGTCCTCGACGGTGCGGGTGATCGGGCCGACGTGGTCCAGTGACCAGGACAGGGACGTGACGCCGTGGCGGGGGACGAGGCCGTACGTCGGCTTGAGGCCGACGACCCCGTTCAGCGCGGCGGGCACCCGGATCGATCCGCCGGTGTCGGTGCCCAGGGTGAAGGTGGCGGTGCCCACGGCGACGGCGACGGAGGATCCGCCGCTGGAGCCGCCGGCGACCCGGCCGGTGTCCCAGGCGTTGCTGGTCTGCGGGGTGGTCAGCCCGTAGGCGAACTCGTGGGTGTGGGTCTTGCCGACCAGGACGGCTCCGGCCGCCGACAGGCGTGCGGCGACGGCGCTGTCGGCCTGGGCGCGGTGGTCGGCTCGGACGCGGGAGCTGGCCGACGTCGCCGCGCCGGCGACGTCGATCAGGTCCTTGAGGCCCATCGGGATGCCGTGCAGCGGACCACGGTAGCGGCCGGCCGCGATGTCGTTCTCGGCTTCGCGCGCGGCCCGGCGGGTGTGCTCGGCGGTGACGGTGACGTACGCCTGAAGGTGCGGCTCCACCTGTTCGATGCGCTCCAGGACGGAGTCAGCCAGCTCGACGGGGGACAGCTGCCGGGCCCGGATCGCGTCGGCGGCTGCGGTCAGGGGCAGTTCATACGGCTGCATCGTGGTTCTCCTATTCAACGCGGTAGGCGGGGGCGGGCGGGGTCTCCCCGAAGTCCAGCTCCCGCAGGACCGCGACGACGGAGTGAATGTGGTTGGCGGTGGCTGCGACCGCGGCGTGGCGGTCGGCAGGCAGCGGGAGCCCGGCATGGGCGGCCCAGCGGGCCGCTTCCGACGGCGTGAGTTCAGCGGAGGACACGGACGTTCTCTCCTCAGGACTGGAGGGGGCGGAGCAACCCCCGAGACTAAAAGCTAAGAGTTTGCTTTAGTCGACTGTAGAACCTACGGTGACTTAAAGCAAACTCATTGCGTTTAGCGCCAAGGAGTCCCATGCCCACCGTCACACCCCGCGCACCTGCGCAATGCAGCCACCCGGGAGCCCGCCCCCAGAGCGCCCACCGCGCGGCGTCCTTCGTCCTGGACGCCTCGATCCTGGCCGCCCTCCTCGCGGCATCCAGTGCGCCGACGCCCCTCTACCCCCACTACCAGGACGCCTGGGACCTGTCCGCACTCACCATCACCGTGGTCTTCAGCGCCTACTCCCTGACGCTGCTGCTGGCCCTGCTCACCACCGGAGCGCTCTCCGACCACCTCGGGCGGCGCCCCGTCCTGGTGGGCGCCCTGCTGCTGGAGGCCGCCTCCATGCTGATGCTGGCCACGGCGGACGGCGCCGGAGCGCTGATCACCGCCCGGATCCTGCAGGGAGCGGCCACCGGCGCGGCCACCAGCGCCGCGGGAGCGGCCCTCCTCGACCTTCACGACCCCCTGCGTCCGGGCCGGTCCGCCCTGACCAACAGCATCGCGCCCGTGGCGGGCATGGCCGCCGGCGTCCTCGCCTCCACCCTCCTCGTCCGCTTCGCCCCCACGCCCACGGTCACCGTGTACGCCCTGCTGGCGGTCCTCTTCGCTGCTCAGGCAATCGCGGTCACGTTCACCGCGGAGACGGCCCGCCCGCACACCGGCGCCCTGCGGTCGCTGCGCCCTCATCTCGCCGTGCCGCCGTCGGCGCGCAGCGCCCTGCTGGCGGTCGGCACCGCTGTCGTCGCCATCTGGGCGCTGGGCGGCTTCTACTCCTCCCTCGGACCGGCGCTCGTGCACCTCGTGGCCTCAGGTGCCTCACAGGCGGCCGGCGGCATGGTCTTCTTCGTACTCACCACCGCGGCCACGCTCACCGTGTGGACACTGCGGCGCACGGCGCCGCGCGCCGCCGCCACCGGCGGAAGCCTGGCCGTCATCCCGTCCGCGGCCCTGAGCCTGCTCGGCCTGCACGGCTCCGGCCTGCCCGCCGTCTACGGCGGCGCGGCCCTGGCCGGAGTCGCTTTCGGCGCCGTCTCCCAAGGGGCGCTGCGCATGACGCTCGCCTCCATCGACGAGCAGGACCGCGCCGCGACCCTGGCCGCCTACTACGTCCTCAGCTACCTGTCCATGAGCCTGCCCGCCATCGCCGCGGGCGCCGCCACCCAGCACTACGGGCTGCGCACCACCGCACTTGCCTACGCCATCGGCGCCGCCCTGCTCGCCGTCGCGGCCCTGGCAGCACTCGCCATGTCGAGACGCAAGGCAGCCCACAGCGCACACAACGACCTTCCGTAACGAGATAGCGAGAGCAAGGGAAACGACCGATCATGAGCACTGCACCGGCCACCGACCCGACCGCCATCCCCTCCTGGACCGTGGGCGACATCACCGTCCACCGCATCGACGAGACCCTCCTGCCGCCCGCCACCGGACCGTGGCTACTGCCCGACGCCACCCCGGACGTCGTCGCCGGGCAGAACTGGCTGCGCCCCCACTTCGCCGACGACGAGGCCGTCCTGCACATCGACAGCCACAGCTTCGCGTTCACCGTCGGCGGGCTGCGCATCCTGGTGGACACCGGCATCGGCAACGGCAAGGAGCGGGCCAATCCCGCCTGGCACCGTCTGGACACCGACTACCTTCAGCGCCTCACCGCCGCCGGATTCCCACCGGACTCCGTCGACCTGGTGATCCTCACCCACCTGCACGCCGACCACGTCGGCTGGAACACCCACGAGGTGAACGGCGAGTGGGTGCCCACCTTCCCCAACGCTCGCTACATCACCTCCCGCGTCGAGCGGGAGTTCTGGGTCGGGTACGACATGGAGGAGGCGCGCAAGCAGATGTTCCGCGACTCCGTGATCCCGGTGGAGGAGGCGGGGCTGCTCGACCTCGTCGACATCCCCGCCGACGGTATCGAAGTCGTCCCGGGCCTGCGCCTGATCCCCACCCCCGGGCACACCCCCGGCCACGTCGCCGTCGAGCTGACCAGCCGCGGAGAGACGGCTCTGATCACCGGCGACTGCATCCACCACCCCGTCCAGCTCGCCCACCCCACCATCGGGGCCTGCGTCGACATCGAGCCCGAGCAGTCCGAGGCCTCGCGCCGCACGCTGCTCGGCTCGCTCGCCGGCACGGACACCCTCGTCCTGGGCACCCACTTCGCGCCGCCCACCGCCGGCCGCGTCGTCACCCATGAGGGCGCCTACCGGCTCTCACCCGTCCCCGCCGACCCGCACTGACCCGGTGGCAGCCCAGCCCGTGTCCGGCCGGCACTCCGCGCGGTCGGACACGGCTCGCACAGCGCTCACGTCGCGAGCCGATCTTCTCGATCAATCAGCGGCTGGTGGACGAGAACACCCTGGTCAACGATGACGCCGATCCACGACACGACGTGGGTCGGCGTCGTCGCCTCCGTCGGCGGCATCAGCGGCGAGCGCTTCGTGGAGATTCTCGCCGGGAAGGCGGTAGGCGCCGTAAACGGCGCTTCGGATCCGTCTTCGAGGTCCGCGCGAGGCGCTCATTCACAGATCAGGAACATCTACCGGGCCAAACAACGGAGTCAGGCGACGGGGCGCGGATGCAGCCTCCCCGGGGACTGTCAAACGAGCGACCCTGTCTCGCGTTCTGGGCGATCCAGCACTACTCCACCGGCGACTCCCGAGGAGCAGTCGGTCTCGTCGAGGCAGCTCTGGCCCAGGCCCCCAAGATCGGTTCTGCGCGGATGACCGCGATGCTCCACGCCCGCGCCTGCCGGGCTCATGCCATCGCCGGGGATACCCGCGCCGCCGACCGCTGCGCCAACGCCGCCCTACACGCCTACGCCGACCCCATCGAGGACGATGTCCCGTGCGTCTACTGGTTCGACCTGGGCGAGACCTGCAAACTCCTCGGAACCTCCGCTCTGGGCCTGGGTAACCCGAAACGGGCCCTTGGGCACTTCCAGGACGCCTTCGCCGCCCATACCGGCGAGGCCCACAACGGGACCGCGTTCCCCCGCGGCCACGCCCTGCACCTGGCACGCATCTCCCAGGCCCGCCTCGCCCTGGGCGACATCGATACCGCCGTGGCCACCGCCCAGGACGCCGTCGAGCGGATGGACGGCGTCACCTCCGCACGCGGCACCCGCACCCTCCAAGACCTCCGCGGACAACTCGCCCGCCACCGCGGCGTCCCCGCCGTCGCCGACTTCCTGGAGCACCAGCACCGCATGAGCCCTCAGCACCAGCCGCTGGCCTGTCTGCTGGCCGTGCGCGGGACGAACGCAGTCGGTTTACCGCGTTGGTTGCGACCGGTCGGTCCTCCTCGCCCCGGCTCGGGCCGGACTGTCAGTGAGGCTGGGTCCGTTGGGATGCGTCGGCGTTGCGCCGGGAGCGGCCGGTGCCGTGCCAGTCCAGGCACATGACGGTCGCGTCGTCCTGCAGGTGGCCGTGGTGGGCGCCGACGATCGCCGCGATCAGGGCGCGGGCGGCCTCGCGGGGATGCAGGGCCCGGGTGCGCACGATGAGGCCGGACAGATCGAGGCTGCCGGCGTCCCCTTCGAGCATGCCGTCGGTCAGCATCACCAGGCGGTCGCCCGGGCGCAGGTCCAGCGACTGGACCCGATAGGCGTGCGGGGCGTGCAGACCGAACGGCATGTCGGCCTCCGGGGTGATCTCCTTTACCTGGCCTTCGCGCATCAGCAGCGGCCAGGGGTGTCCGGCGTTG
>NZ_JABTYA010000247.1:0-574 GCF_013302945.1 Streptomyces sp. 8P21H-1
GACCACGACCGGCCGCCCGCAGGCCATGGCCTCCAGCGGCGCCAGCGCCATGCCCTCCCAGCGGGACGGCAGGACGACCAGGTCGGCGGCCCGGTACCAGGGCGCCGGGTCGGCGACGGCTCCGGCGAACAGCACGGACCCGGGGGCCCGGGCCCGCAGCGTCCCCGCGTCCGGACCGTCGCCGACCAGTACGAGGCGCGCGTCGGGCACCTGCCGGGTCACCTCGTGCCACGCCTCCAGGAGGACGTCCTGTCCCTTCTGCCGGCACAGCCGCCCGACGCAGACCACGAGGGGCGCCGCCGGCCCGGCCTCGTCGAGCAGCGGGAGCCCGGCCCGTACGGTGCCCGCCGGCGCCGGGTGGAAGCCGTCCAGGTCGATGCCGTTGGGGATGACGCTCCACCGGCCCCCGATCCCCGACCGCTCACCGGTCCGCCGCTCGGCCTCGCTGACGCACACCAGCCGCGACGCCCAGCGCGCGCCCAGCCGCTCCCAGGCGAGGGCGAGCAGTCCGGTGGCCCCGCCCGCCGCCTCGAACGACCAGGCGTGCGGCTGGAACACGGTCGGCACCCGCCCG
>NZ_JABTYA010000248.1:0-600 GCF_013302945.1 Streptomyces sp. 8P21H-1
TTGTTTGGATGATATTCATCATGCAACAGTTATAACACGGAGAGATATGTGGCTAGCTCCCGTTCGTCAATGTGATGTAGGCATGCATTCCGTGTGTCGTCATACGTGCTTAGGGAAAAGAACTTGCATGACATCTATTGTCCATCCCTCCCGTGGCAGCGGGGTCCTAATGGAAACTACGGGATATTAAGGTTCTCCTTTTAATAAAGAACCGGACCAACGCATTAGCACTTGGTGAACACATGAACTCCTCAAACTATGGTCATCACCGGGAGTGGTTCCGGTTATTGTCACTCCGGGGTTGCCGGATCATAACACATAGTAGGTAACTACAACTTGCAAGATCGGATCTAAAACACACATATATTGGTGACAACATAATAATTTCAGATCTGAAATCATGGCACTCGGGCCCTAGTGACAAGCATTAAGCATGGCAAAGTAGTAGCAACATCAATCTCAGAACATAGTGGATACTAGGGATCAATCCCCGTCAAAACTAACTCGATTACATGATAGATCTCATCCAACCCATCACCGTCGAGCAAGCCTACGATGAGATTACTCACGAACGGTGAAGAGCATCACGGAATTGGCGAT
>NZ_JABTYA010000249.1:0-3808 GCF_013302945.1 Streptomyces sp. 8P21H-1
GTGAGCGCCGCCGCGTACCGCGCCGCGTGCAGTCCGGCCCGGCGGCCGAACACCAGCAGGTCGGAGAGCGAGTTCCCGCCGAGCCGGTTGGAGCCGTGCATCCCGCCCGCGACCTCGCCGGCCGCGAACAGCCCGGGCACCCCGCGGGCCGCCGCGGTGTCCGAGTCGACCGCGATGCCGCCCATCACGTAGTGGCAGGTCGGTCCGACCTCCATCGCCTCGGCGGTGATGTCGACGTCCGCGAGTTCCTTGAACTGGTGGTACATGGACGGCAGCCGGCGCCGGATCACCTCGGCGGGCATCCGGGTGGAGACGTCGAGGAACACACCGCCGTGGGGCGAGCCGCGGCCCGCCTTCACCTCGGAGTTGATGGCCCGCGCCACCTCGTCCCGGGGGAGCAGCTCAGGAGGGCGCCGGTTGTGGTCCGGGTCCTCGTACCACCGGTCGCCCTCCTCCTCCGACTGCGCGTACTTCTCCTTGAACACGTCCGGGATGTAGTCGAACATGAACCGCTTGCCCTCGGAGTTCCTGAGCACCCCGCCGTCGCCGCGCACCGACTCCGTGACGAGGATGCCCTTCACGGACGGCGGCCAGACCATGCCCGTCGGGTGGAACTGCACGAACTCCATGTTCAGCAGCGGCGCCCCCGCGAGCAGCGCCAGCGCGTGGCCGTCGCCGGTGTACTCCCAGGAGTTCGACGTCACCTTGAAGGACTTGCCGATGCCGCCGGTGGCGACCACCACCGAGGGGGCCTCCAGCACGAAGAACCGGCCGGACTCCCGTTCGTAGCAGAAGGTCCCGCAGACCCGGTCGCCCTCCTTGAGGATCCGGGTGACCGTGCACTCCTGGTAGACCTTCAGGCGCGACTCGTAGTCGCCGGTCTCCCGGAAGTCCTCCTGCTGGAGCGACACGATCTTCTGCTGGAGCGTGCGGATCAGTTCGAGGCCCGTGCGGTCGCCGACGTGCGCGAGGCGCGGGTACTCGTGCCCGCCGAAGTTGCGCTGGGAGATGCGCCCGTCCCGCGTACGGTCGAAGAGGGCGCCCCAGGTCTCCAGCTCCCACACGCGGTCGGGGGCCTCCTGGGCGTGCAGTTCGGCCATCCGCCACTGGTTGAGGAACTTGCCCCCGCGCAGGGTGTCGCGGAAGTGGACCTGCCAGCTGTCACCGGAGTTGACGTTGCCCATGGCCGCCGCGATGCCGCCCTCGGCCATCACCGTGTGCGCCTTGCCGAACAGCGACTTGCAGATCACCGCCGTGCGCGCGCCGCGTTCACGTGCCTCGACGGCGGCCCGCAGCCCGGCGCCCCCGGCACCGACCACGACGACGTCCCACTCCTGCCGGTCGACCACGGACATCAGAAGAACCTCGGATCATCGAATGCGCCGGAGGCGACCAGGTACACGTAGAAGTCGGCGAGCGCCACGCTGATCAGCGAGGCCCAGGCGAGCTGCATGTGGCGGGCGTTGAGGCGGCCGGCCAGCTGCCAGGCCCGGTAGCGCACCGGGTGCCTGGAGAAGTGCTTGAGCTTGCCGCCGACGATGTGCCGGCACGAGTGGCAGGAGAAGGTGTACGCCCAGATCAGCACGATGTTGACGAGGAACACGAGCGTGCCGAGCCCCATGTGGCCCCACGCGTAGTGCTCGTCCCGGAAGGCGAGCACGGTGTCGTACGTGAGGATCCCGGCGACCGGGACCGCCGCGTAGAAGAAGTAGCGGTGCATGTTCTGGAGGACCAGCGGGAAGCGGGTCTCGCCGGTGTACTTCCTGTGCGGCTCGGCGACCGCGCAGGCCGGCGGTGAGGCCCAGAAGCCCCGGTAGTAGGCCTTGCGGTAGTAGTAGCAGGTCAGCCGGAAGCCGAGCGGGAAGATCAGGACCAGCAGGGCGGGGGACAGGCCCCACCAGTTGCCGAAGAGCTCCCAGTTGGGCCCGCTGCGCATCGGCTCGCAGTTCTCCGCCAGGCACGGCGAGTAGAACGGCGAGACGTAGGGGGCCGCGTAGTAGTCGGTGTTCGCGAACGCCCGCCAGGTCGAGTAGACGACGAAGGCCAGCAGCCCGGCCGCGGTCGCGGCGGGCGCCAGCCACCAGCGGTCGGTCCGCAGGTGCGGGGCGGTGATCGCGGCGCGCGTACCGCCGCGTACGCCGCCGCGCGTGCTGCTCTTCGGTTGGGGTTCCGTACCAGTGGCCAAGGAGAGCTCCGGTCGGGGATCAGGGTGCGTGGCGGTCGCGGGCGCCGAGACCCTCGTCGTCGGAGTCCGTCCACAGGCTGTTGTCGTACGGGGTGTCGGGGATGGTCACGAGATCGGGGCGGACCGGTTCGGCGAGTTCGGGCGCGGCCTCGCGCAGGAGCGCCACGCTCTCGCGCAGGTGGTCGGCGTCGGTGCGCACCCTGCGCATCTCCAGGCCGCCGGCCCCCAGCTGCTGCTCCAGCCGCCTCACGGACCTCACCAGGTCGTCGAGGCAGCGCTGAACCGACGTCAGGTCGTCGTGCACGGACATGGCTCGGCCTCACTTCCGCGGACCCGACGGCCCAGGGCGGCAACGTTCATGCGCCTGAGAGTGTGACGTGCCGCACCTGCCGGTGTGAAGGGACGTGCACGGATTCGGCGGGGGCGTGCGGGTGCGAGGGCGTACGGCGCGCGGGCCGGGGGCCCTGTCCGCCGTACGGGTGGGCTTCCCCGCCGCCGTCGCCGTGTCGGTCCCCGGCGCCGCCCCCTTTCCTCTTCAGTGGCCGCATAGATCTGATCAACACCAAATAAGCCGAACGTGATCAGACGTCCATGATCAGGCGTCCGTGACCGGACGCCTGTGACCGGACGCCCGTGATCGGACGCCCGTGATCAGACGTCCGTGTTCACCCGTGGAGCGGCCCCCGGAGGTACCAGTCATGTCCCACGACGGCGTCGGACCGCGCGCGGTGGCGCGCTCGGTCGCGTTCCTCACGGCCGGTGTCCTCGCGGTGCCCGCCCTCGCCGGGTGCGGCGAGCAGGACCCGGCGGGCAGGCCCGCCGCGGACCAGGACACCGCGTCCGCGCGGCGCGACGAGGTCGCGGACGGCGGCACCGTGCGCTGGGCCGTGGACGGCGTGCCGCAGACCCTCAACACCTTCCAGGCGGACGCGGACGCCGCCACCTCCCGGATCGCGGGGGCCGTACTGCCCGCGCTGTACCGGCTCGACGCGAACGGCCGGCCGCGGCGCAACGCCGACTACCTGGAGTCGGCGAGGGTCGTCGAGCGCGAGCCCCGGCAGGTCGTGCTCTACAAGCTCAACCAGCAGGCCGTCTGGAGCAACGGCCGCGAGATCGGCGCCGCGGACTTCTCCGCCCAGTGGCGCGCCCTGTCCGGCCGGGACAGCGCGTACTGGACCGCCCGCAACGCCGGCTACGAGCGCATCGAGAAGATCGAGCGCGGCGCGAGCGACCTGGAGGTGCGGGTCACCTTCAGGAAGCCGTACGCGGACTGGCAGTCGCTGTTCTCGCCGCTGTACCCGAAGAACGTCATGGGCACTCCGGACACCTTCAACGACAGCGCCCGCCGCAGGCTGAAGGTGACCGCGGGCCCGTTCACCGTCAGCGAGGTCGACCGCCGGTCGGGCGACGTCACCCTCAGGCGCAACCCCCGCTGGTGGGGGCGCCCCGCCAAGCTCTCCGCGCTGGTCCTGCGGGCCGTGCCCCGGGAGAAGCGAGTCGCCGCGCTCGCCGCGGGCCGGCTCGACCTGGCCGAGATCGACGCGTCCGAGGCGCACCGCGTCGCGTCCGCCGCCGGGGGCGACACGAAGGACGGGGACGCCTCGCTCGTCCACGGCCCCGGTG
>NZ_JABTYA010000250.1:0-478 GCF_013302945.1 Streptomyces sp. 8P21H-1
CTGGGGGCCGCGCTCGCCGGGGCGGACGCCGCGCGCAGCGAGGCCCTGTGCGCGGCGGGCCGGCGCGTCGGGATCGCCTTCCAGCTCCGTGACGACCTCACCGATGTCTTCGGTGACGCGCGGCACACCGGCAAACCCACCGGTGGCGACATCCGGGCGGGCAAGCCCACCTACCTGGTCGCCCTGGCGCAGGCGCGGGCCGAGACGACCGGGGACCGGCACGCCCTGGCCGTGCTGCGGAGCTCGCTCGGCCGCGCCGACCTGTCCGGGAGCCGTCTCGAAGAGGTGCGTGACGTGCTGGTCCGCACCGGTGCCCGGGACGTCGTCGAGGCGAGGATCGAGCGGCTGGCCGATCAGGGGATGCGTCATCTGCAGTCCGTACCGCTGGAGCCGGAGGGCCGGCTGCGGCTGCGCGAGCTGCTGCACGCCACGGCCGGTACGGCCCCGCCGCCCATGCCCGCGCCCACGCCGCCCGGGG
>NZ_JABTYA010000251.1:0-3304 GCF_013302945.1 Streptomyces sp. 8P21H-1
CGCGCTGGCCGCCGCGCGGGCGCTGCACCGGGAGGACGCCGAGGCCAGCGCCCGTATGGCCGTGCACGGGCTGGCGCTGCTCGATGAGCTGCTGCCCGGCGGGAACCACCGGATCCTCACGCACTGCAACACTGGGGCGCTGGTGTCCGGCGGGGAGGGCACGGCGTTCGCGGTGGCGCTCGCCGCGCACCGGGCGGGGCGGCTGCGCAGGCTCTGGGTGGACGAGACGCGTCCGCTGCTGCAGGGCGCCCGGCTGACCTCGTACGAGGCGGCGCGGGCCGGAATGGCGTACACCTTGCTCACGGACAACGCCGCGGGGTCGTTGTTCTCGGCGGGGGAGGTGGACGCGGTGCTCGTCGGAGCGGACCGGATCGCCGCCGACGGTTCGGTGGCGAACAAGGTGGGGACGTATCCGCTCGCGGTGCTGGCCAGGTATCACCACGTGCCGTTCATCGTGGTGGCGCCGTTGACGACGGTGGACCCGGACACCCCGAACGGAGCATCGATCGAGGTCGAGCAGCGCGCCGGTCATGAAGTGACGGAGATCACAGCTCCACTGGTGCCCGTGGCGGGGGTCGAAGCGGGCGGCGGGGTGCCGGTGGCGCCCCTGGGGACCCAGGCGTACAACCCGGCGTTCGATGTGACGCCGCCCGAGTTGGTGACGGCGATCGTCACCGAGCAGGGTGGTGTGTCGCCCGTGACGGCCGAGGCGCTCGCGGAGCTGTGTGACAGGTCACGCCAGGTAACGATTTAGTTAATGGGATGATGTCGTTTATGAAGGGACGAGTCCTTGTCGTCGATGACGACACCGCACTGGCCGAGATGCTCGGCATCGTGTTGCGTGGTGAAGGTTTTGAGCCGTCTTTCGTAGCCGACGGCGACAAGGCGCTGGCCGCTTTCCGTGAGAGCAAGCCCGACCTGGTGCTCCTGGACCTGATGCTCCCCGGCCGGGACGGCATCGAGGTGTGCCGCCTGATCAGGGCGGAGTCCGGGGTACCGATCGTGATGCTCACCGCGAAGAGCGACACCGTCGATGTCGTGGTCGGCCTGGAGTCGGGCGCGGACGACTACATCGTGAAGCCGTTCAAGCCGAAGGAGCTGGTGGCCCGGATCCGGGCCAGGCTGCGCAGGTCCGAGGAGCCGGCGCCGGAGCAGCTCGCGATAGGCGATCTGGTCATCGACGTGGCCGGTCACTCCGTGAAGCGGGACGGCGCCTCGATCGCGCTCACCCCGCTGGAGTTCGACCTGCTGGTGGCGCTGGCCCGCAAGCCGTGGCAGGTGTTCACGCGTGAGGTGCTCCTGGAGCAGGTGTGGGGCTACCGGCACGCGGCGGACACCCGTCTGGTGAACGTCCATGTGCAGCGGCTGCGCTCCAAGGTCGAGAAGGACCCGGAGCGGCCCGAGATCGTGGTGACCGTGCGTGGCGTCGGTTACAAGGCAGGACCGAGCTGACGTGTCCCGGGACAGTGCCGCTTCGGCGCCCGGCGAGCCCGGGGTCCGCTCGGGGCGGCCTGTCGGGCGGAAGGTGACGGGCCCCCGCTGGGGACGCCCGGTGGAGGGAGGGCTGCTCCAGGGCGGGGTCCAGGGCAGCCCGGTCCTGCGGCTGTTCATGCGCTGGGTGCGCCGGCCGCTGCTGCCCGTGATGCGGCTGTGGCGGCGCAACATCCAGCTCAAGGTCGTCGTCACGACCCTGCTGATGTCGCTGGGCGTCGTCCTGCTGCTGGGCTTCGTGGTGATCGGGCAGGTGCGCAACGGCCTGCTGGACGCGAAGGTGAAAGCCTCCCAGAGCCAGGCCACGGGTGGGTTCACGGTCGCCAAGCAGGAGGCCGACAACGCGGCGGGCGCGGGCGCGGACGACCGCGCAGGGCCGGACGACAACCCCGTCAAGAACGTCAGCGGCTGGATGAGCTCCCTCGTGGAGTCGCTCTCCAGCGGTGGTCAGGGCGCGTTCAGCGTCGTGACCCTCGGGACCACCTCCGCGGACAGCGACAGCAGGGGCCTGGGGCCGCGTGCCTCGGGCTATGTCGACCCCAGCCTCAGCGTGCCCCAGGACCTGCGCGAGCGCGTGGACGGCGGCACGGGCGCGGCCCAGAGCTACACGCGTGTCGTCTACACCAACGGCCAGCCCGCCCAGCCCGCGCTGATCATCGGCACGCAGCTCAACGACCCCAAGAGCGATCCGTACCAGCTGTACTACCTGTTCCCGCTCACGCAGGAGGAGAAGTCGCTCAGCCTGGTCAAGGGGACGCTCGCGACGGCGGGACTGTTCGTCGTGGTGCTGCTCGGGGCGATCGCCTGGCTCGTGGTGCGCCAGGTCGTCACGCCCGTGCGGATGGCCGCCGGGATCGCCGAGCGGCTGTCCGCCGGACGCCTCCAGGAGCGTATGAAGGTCACCGGCGAGGACGACATCGCCCGGCTCGGTGAGGCATTCAACAAGATGGCGCAGAACCTCCAGCTGAAGATCCAGCAGCTGGAGGACCTGTCGCGGATGCAGCGGCGGTTCGTCTCCGACGTGTCGCACGAGCTGCGCACGCCGCTGACGACCGTCCGGATGGCGGCCGACGTCATCCACGACGCGCGCGTGGACTTCGATCCGATGACCGCCCGGTCGGCCGAACTGCTCGCCGACCAGCTGGACCGGTTCGAGACGCTGCTGGCGGACCTGCTGGAGATCAGCCGCTTCGACGCGGGCGCGGCGGCCCTGGAGGCCGAGCCGATCGACCTGCGGGAGGTCGTGCGCAGGGTCATCAGCGGGGCCGAGCCGCTCGCCGAGCGCAAGGGGACCCGCATACGGGTGACCGGGGACAAGCAGCCCGTGGTCGCAGAGGCGGACGCCCGGCGGGTGGAGCGGGTGCTGCGCAACCTCGTGGTCAACGCCGTGGAGCACGGTGAGGGCAAGGACGTCGTGGTCAAGCTGGCGGCGGCGGGCGGGGCGGTCGCGGTCGCGGTGCGCGACTACGGGGTGGGGCTCAAGCCCGGTGAGGCGACCCGGGTGTTCAGCCGCTTCTGGCGGGCCGACCCGGCACGCGCGCGTACCACCGGTGGTACGGGCCTCGGCCTGTCCATCGCCCTGGAGGACGCGCGGCTGCACGGTGGCTGGCTGCAGGCGTGGGGCGAACCCGGCGGCGGCTCGCAGTTCCGGCTGACGCTCCCGCGGACGGCGGACGAGCCGCTGCGGGGCTCGCCGATACCGCTGGAGCCCAAGGACTCGCGGCGCAACCGCGGACTGAACGACGCGGGACTGCCCCTCGGCGGCACGCAGAAGCGGGCCACGGTGCCGGCGCAGTCCGCCGGGGAGCGCGCG
>NZ_JABTYA010000252.1:0-3061 GCF_013302945.1 Streptomyces sp. 8P21H-1
AGGTGACGTACTCCGGGCCGGGGACGCCGGTGCTGCTCGCGGCCGGGGCGGCGAGGGAACTGGCCGCCGCCGTGGGCGCCGCGCTGGACAACGTCCACCGGCACGCGGGCGCGGACGCGTGTGCGTGGATCCTGGTCGAGGACGAGCCGGACGAGGTGATCGTGACCGTGCGCGACGACGGCCCCGGCATCCCCGAGGGGCGGCTCGCCCAGGCCGAGGGGGAGGGGCGCCTGGGCGTCGCCCTGTCGATCCGGGGCAGGCTGCGCGAGATCGGGGGCACCGCCGAGCTGATCTCAGTGCCGGGCCAGGGCACGGAGGTCGAACTGAAGGTACCGAAGGACGCACCGGAGGACGCGCCGGGGAACGCGGCGCGGAAGGCACCGGGGAACACGGCCGGGGACGTGAGGGACCCGAAGGCCCGCAGAGGGCCCGGGAGCAGGCGGGGGAAGGCGGAGAAGGAATGAGCGAGCGACAGGACCCGATCAGGGTCATGGTGGTCGACGACCACCCCATGTGGCGGGACGCGGTCGCCCGCGACCTGGCCGAGTCCGGGTTCGACGTGGTCGCGACCGCGGGCGACGGGGAGCAGGCGGTGCGCCGGGCCAGGGCCGCCGGGCCCGACGTCCTGGTGCTGGACCTGAACCTGCCCGAGAAGCCCGGGGTGCAGGTCTGCAAGGAACTGGTCGGCCTCGACCCCTCCTTGCGCGTCCTGGTCCTCTCCGCGAGCGGCGAGCACGCCGACGTCCTGGAGGCCGTGAAGTCGGGCGCCACCGGCTATCTGCTGAAGTCGGCCTCCACGGAGGAGCTGATCGACGCGGTGCGCCGCACGGCCGTCGGCGACCCCGTCTTCACCCCGGGCCTCGCGGGCCTGGTCCTCGGCGAGTACCGCAGGCTCGCCGCCGACCCCGGGCCCGCCGCGGGCGCCGGCGAACCCAGGGCCCCGCAGCTCACCGACCGTGAGACCGAGGTGCTCCGGCTGGTGGCCAAGGGCCTGAGCTACAAGCAGATCGCCGAGCGCCTCGTCATCTCCCACCGCACCGTCCAGAACCACGTCCAGAACACCCTGGGCAAGCTCCAGCTGCACAACCGCGTGGAGCTGGTGCGCTATGCCATAGAGCGGGGTCTCGACGACGCGTAAACCGGCCGATACACACCAACGAGTGATGGCACGTGATCAACTCCCGCAGATTGCACCGGAATTGACCTTCCGCCCTCTCCTGGAGTGACCTGCATCACTATTAGCGTGAGTTCCGTCAGCCAACCGTGGCGAAGGGACTTTCCATGCGGGTCGGAGTACTGACCGGAGGCGGCGACTGCCCCGGGCTCAACGCCGTCATCCGGGGCATCGTCCGCAAGGGCGTGCAGGAGTACGGCTATGACTTCACCGGCTTCCGGGACGGCTGGAGGGGTCCGCTGGAGGGCGACACCGTCCGGCTCGACATCCCCGCCGTACGCGGCATCCTGCCGCGCGGCGGCACCATCCTCGGCTCCTCGCGCACCAATCCCCTCAAGGCCGAGAACGGCATCCGCCGGATCAAGGAGAACCTCGCCAAGTGCGAGGTCGACGCCCTGATCGCGATCGGCGGCGAGGACACCCTGGGGGTCGCGGCGCGCCTCACCGACGAGTACGCGGTGCCCGTCGTCGGCGTGCCGAAGACCATCGACAACGACCTGTCCGCCACCGACTACACCTTCGGCTTCGACACGGCCGTCGGTATCGCGACCGAGGCGATCGACCGGCTGCACACCACCGCCGAGTCGCACATGCGGGTACTGGTCTGCGAGGTGATGGGCCGGCACGCCGGCTGGATTGCGCTCCACTCGGGCCTGGCCGGCGGTGCCAACGTCATCCTCATCCCCGAGCAGCGGTTCGACGTCGACCAGGTCTGCGCCTGGGTGACCTCGCGCTTCAAGGCCTCGTACGCGCCGATCGTGGTCGTCGCGGAGGGGGCGATGCCCAAGGACGGGGACATGGTCCTGAAGGACGGCTCGCTGGACTCCTTCGGGCACGTACGGCTGTCGGGCGTAGGGGAGTGGCTGGCCGGGCAGATCGAGCGCCGCACGGGGAAGGAGGCGCGTACGACCGTCCTGGGGCACGTGCAGCGGGGCGGCACCCCCAGCGCCTTCGACCGGTGGCTGGCCACGAGGTTCGGCCTGCACGCCATCGAGGCCGTGCGGGACGGGGACTTCGGCAAGATGGTGGCGCTCCAGGGCACGGACATCGTCCGCGTCCCGATCGCGGAGGCGACGGCCCGCCTGAAGACGGTGGACCCCCGCCTGTACGAGGAGGCCGGCGTCTTCTTCGGCTGACTCCCCGGCCCCGGGTGCCTGCTCCCCGAACGCCGGCCGGGCCGAAGCCTTCGGCCCGGCCGGCGCACCGGCACCCCGGTGCGCCGGCCGCGTCCCCGGCTACCGCGCGGGGCGCCGCTCCGCGAACGCGCGGGCGCCCGCCCCCGCGCGCACCCCCTCCAGCAACTCCCGTACGACGTCCGTGCCGCGCAGGGTCAGCACCGACTCCGGGTGGAACTGCACCCCGGCGAAGCCCGGCCCGCGCAGCGCGTGCACCTCGCCCGCCGCGTCACGGGCGACCTCGACACCGCGGGCCGCCAGTGCGAGCGCGGCCCCGTCGTCGCAGCGCGCCACGAAGCTGTTGTAGAAGCCGACGGTCTCCGTCCGCCCGAAGAAGTCGATCTCCGTCTGGGCGCCCTGGTACGGGACCTCCTTGCGCACGGTCTCCAGACCCAGCTCCGCCGCGATCAGCTCATGGCCGAGGCACACGCCCAGGACGCCGTGCCGGTGCCCGCGGACCGCCTCCGCGGCGAGGCCGCGCAGGACCGCCATCCGCGGGTCCGCCGGGTCGGACGGATCGCCCGGACCGGGGCCCAGCACCAGCGGGCCCTCGTGCGCGAGGACCGCCTCGCGCAGCCCCGCCTCGTCGTACCGCCGCACGGTCACCGCCAGGCCGGACGAGCGCAGCAGGTGCGCGAGCATCGCCGTGAAGGTGTCCTCCCCGTCCACGACGAGCGCGTGGCCCGTCCGTCCGGCCGGCGGCTCCTGCATC
>NZ_JABTYA010000253.1:0-560 GCF_013302945.1 Streptomyces sp. 8P21H-1
CGGCGCGTCGACCGTGTCCAGCGGGACCTCGACCCGGTCGGCCACGAGGGCCACCGGCTCGCCGTCGACGGCCGCGTACCGGGTGCGCAGCACCTCGTGCCGGTCGACCACGTCGGCCAGGGCGCCGGCGAGGGCCCCGGTGTCGAGATCGCCGCGCAGGCGCAGCGCCAGCGGGAGCAGATGGTCCGCCGTGCCGGGTCGCAGCTGGTCGAGGAACCACAGCCGTTGCTGTGAGAAGGATGTCGTCCGGCCGTCACAGCGGTCCACCGGCTCACCTCCGGGAAGTCGGGTAGGTCGTCGTGCGTCCCGGATGGCCGGGGCACGACCGGAGCTTGCCGCCCGGACCCGGCGGCGCAGTAGGGAAGGAGCGGCAGCGCCCGTCGCGGCTTTTGCTGCGTCTATGTCTCTGGGCGGAGCGGGGACCGAACGGGAAGCGTGACCACCACGTGGATCGTGACCGGCCCCGGCCCCGGCCCCGGCCCTGGCCCTGGGACCGCGACCGGGATACCGAGCCCGACCGGGACCGGCTCCGGGACGGGGGCAGGGATCGAGGCCGTGAC
>NZ_JABTYA010000254.1:0-2900 GCF_013302945.1 Streptomyces sp. 8P21H-1
CGGCGCGGGCCCGGTTGGTCACTTGCTCTCCTCACGTCGTGCGGGGCGGACGGCGCGGCGGCTCCCGTGCCGGGCACGGGCGCGGCGTCCGGAGCCGGTCACCGGCGGCGACCCGCCGCCTGCCCACCGGAACGACATTCAAGCCACATCCGGGCCGCGGAACGTCCCCGCGACCCCTCGCGGCGAGAAATCTAAGGATTTCCCCGGTGGCGGCCGTGAGATCAAGTGGTGGTGCGATCGGCACCCCGCGTGTCCGGTCCGGCCGACAGGCCGCACGGCACCGCACCGCCGCGCCCGTCCACGCTCGACCGGGCCGCGGCGATCCACGGCAGTCACTTCGTGAAAGGGCCCCCATGGACTCCGCCGCCCGGCCGATCCTCTTCGTCAGCCTGCCCGAGAGCGGGCTGCTGAACCCGCTGCTGGTGCTGGCCGGGGAGCTGGCCCGGCGCGGCGTGCCCGGCCTGTGGTTCGCCACCGACGAGCACCGGCGGCAGGACGTGGAGGCGCTCTCCGCCGCCTCCGCGGTGTCGTTCGCCTCACTGGGCGAGGTGGTCCCCGAACTGTCCGCGGTGACCTGGGACGACGACGTGTACCGCGAGGTCACCCAGTCCTCCCGGTTCAAGGCGCACCGCGCGGTGGTGCGGCAGTCGTACAAGCCGGCTCTCCAGGCCCGCAAGTTCCGTGCGCTGGAGCGGGTCGTCGACGAGGTCCGCCCGGCGCTCATGGTCGTGGACTGCGTGGCCGGCTTCGCGGTCGACCTGGCACTGGCCCGCGGCATCCCGTACGTGCTCAATGTGCCGTTCGTCGCCAGCAACGTGCTGACCTCGCACAACCCCTTCGGCGCCTCCTACACGCCCAAGAACTTCCCGGTCCCCAACTCGGGACTGCCGCTGGTGATGTCGAGGCGCCAGAAGCTGGCCAACACGCTGTTCAAGTGGCGGACGCTGGGCATGTTCCTGCACCCGGCGATGGGCAAGGTGCTGCGGGAGGACGCGGCGATCCGCAAGGAGCTGGGCATCGCCCCGCCCAACGCGATGACGCGGGTGGACGAGGCCGCCGCCGTGGTCTGCTCCTCCGTCGCGGAGCTGGACTACCCCTTCGACGTACCGGAGAAGCTGCGCCTGATGGGAGCCGTGCTGCCGCCGCTGCCGGAGGCGCCGCAGGACACCGAGGTGTCGGGATGGCTCGACAAGCAGTCCTCGGTGGTCTACATGGGCTTCGGCACCATCACCCGGCTCACCCGCGAGGAGGTCGGGGCGCTGGTGGAGGTGGCCAGGCGGATGTCCGGCACGCACCAGTTCCTGTGGAAGCTGCCCGCGGAGCAGCAGCACCTGCTGCCGCCCGCCGAGACGCTGCCGGCGACCCTGCGGGTGGAGAGCTGGGTGCCCTCGCAGCTGGACGTGCTGGCCCACCCGAACGTGTCGGCGTTCTTCTCGCACGGCGGCGGCAACGCCTACCACGAGGGCGTCTACTTCGGTAAGCCGCAGGTGGTGCGGCCGCTGTGGGTGGACTGCTTCGACCAGGCGGTGCGCGGGCGCGACCTCGGCATCAGCCTGACCCTGGACCGGCCGCACACCGTCGACCCGGACGACGTGGTGGACAAGCTGACCCGGGTCACCTCCGACCCGTCCTTCCGCGAGCGGGCCGAGCGGCTGGGCGCCCTGCAGAAGGCGGCGGGCGGCCGGGAGGCCGCCGCCGACGTCGTGCTCGGCCTGCTCCCCGCGGCATGACCCACCCGGCACCCCGGCCGGACCCGGCCCAGCCACAGCCCAGCGACAGCGACAGCCACAGCAGCGAGGACCCCATGGCCTTCACCCACCCCGTCTCCCGGCCCTTCCTGGACGGCCGGGAACTGGAGTACGTCACCGACGCCGTGTCCGGCGGCTGGATCTCGTCCCAGGGGCCGTACGTACGGCGCTTCGAGGAAGCCTTCGCCGCGTGGAACGGGGTGGCGCACGGCGTCGCCTGCTCCTCCGGCACGGCCGCCCTCACCCTCGCGCTGCGCGCCCTGGGCATCGGGCCGGGCGACGAGGTGATCGTGCCGGAGTTCACCATGATCGCCTCCGCGTGGGCCGTCACCTACACCGGCGCCACCCCCGTCTTCGTCGACTGCGCGGACGACCTGAACATCGACGTCATCCGCATCGAGGAGAAGATCACCCCGCGCACCCGGGCGATCATGCCGGTGCACGTCTACGGGCGGCGCTGCGACATGGACGCGGTCATGGACATCGCCCACCAGTACAACCTGCGGGTGGTGGAGGACTCCGCGGAGGCGCACGGCGTCCGTCCGGTCGGGGACATCGCCTGCTTCTCGCTCTTCGCCAACAAGATCATCACGGCGGGCGAGGGCGGCGTCTGCCTCACCGACGACCCCCGGCTCGCCGAGCAGATGGCGCACCTGCGGGCGATGGCCTTCACCCGCGACCACAGCTTCCTGCACAAGAAGCTGGCCTACAACCACCGCATGACCGCCATGCAGGGCGCCGTGGCGCTGGCCCAGGTGGAGCGCCTCGACGGCATCCTCGCCGCGCGCCGGGAGATCGAGGCCCGCTACGACGCCGCCCTCAAGGACGTCCCCGGCATCACGCTGATGCCGGCCCGCGACGTGCTGTGGATGTACGACCTGCGCGCCGAGCGCCGGGAGGAACTGCGCGCCCACCTCGACGCGCGCGGCGTGGAGACCCGGCTGTTCTTCAAGCCGATGAGCCGCCAGCCCGGCTACCTCGACCCGGTGTGGCCGACGCTCAACGCCCACCGGTTCAGCGAGGACGGGCTGTACCTGCCCACCCACACCGGGCTGACCGCCGCCGACCAGGAGTACATCACCGGCGCCGTCCGGGAGTTCTACACCGCGGGCTGACCGGCCGGCCCGCGCCGCGGGCCGCCGCGCCCGCGCG